>DATGZW010000113.1:0-2581 GCA_035297005.1 Patescibacteria group bacterium | reverse complement strand
GCGGAATATCCCCGCTTGCCGTGGGTAAAACGCCGATCCGGCCTCGCCTCGGGGGCCGTTTGATGGCACACTGGCGGCAGGGTTGATCCAGGCGAGAAGGCGAGAGCCGCAGCGCGGTTCCCGTCCGTGGGCGGAGGGCTCAGGATGCCGAGCATTGGCGCAAAAGTCGTCTTCGATGCAAGCGAGCTGGATCGCCTGATTGCCGTCCTGCACCAGCAAGGCATGCAGGTTTTGGGGCCGAAGGTCGAGGATGCGGCGGTGGTTTACGCCCCGCTCGACTCCGCCGCCGAACTGCCCACCGGCTGGACCGACCGCAGCGAGGCCGGCACCTATCGCCTGAGCCGCACCGCCGACAATTCTCCCGCTTCCTTCGGCTATACTCTGGGTGTCCAGGGGTGGAAGCGCGTCCTCTATCCGCCGCGTCAGAAACTGTTCCACGCCGAGCGCGCCGGCAGCGGCTTCCGGGTCTTGCGCGAGCATGATCCGGCGCAACCGATGGCGTTTCTCGGCGTGCGCGGTTGCGAGTTGGCGGCGATCCGGGTGCAGGATGCGGTGTTCGACAGCCACGGCTTCAGCGAATCCGGCTATCTGGGGAGGCGGCGGCAATCCTTGATCATCGCCGTTGAATGCAGCCATGCCGCCGAGACCTGCTTCTGCGCCTCAGCCGAAGCCGGACCGGCGGTGGGGGCGGGCGCTGACATTGTTCTCAACGAGATCGTCAAGGACGGCATCGCCCGCTATGTCGCCGAGGCGCGGACGGAACGTGGGCTGGCGGTGCTGGCGCATCTGGCAGTCGAACCGGCGACTTCCGATGAGATCGATATCGCTCACCGCCAGCCGCAAGACGCGGCGCGCCAGCAGACCCGCAGCCTTGATCCCGACGCGGCGGGCGTGCTCGCCCGCAACCTGGAAAGCCCACGCTGGGCGCAGGTGGCCCAACGCTGCCTGACCTGTGGCAATTGCACCATGGTTTGCCCGACCTGCTATTGCACCACGGTCGAGGACGTCACCGATTTGTCGGGCAATCATGCCGAGCGCTGGCGGCGCTGGGACAGTTGCTTCACCATCGATTACTCCTACATCCACGGCGGCAGCGTGCGCAACGAGACGGCGTCGCGCTATCGCCAATGGATCACCCATAAGCTGTCCACCTGGCACTCGCAGTTCGGCACCTCGGGCTGCGTTGGCTGCGGGCGCTGCATCGCCTGGTGTCCCGTGGGCATCGACATAACCGAAGAGGTTCGCGCCATCCGCGAGGCCGAGCAGGGGAGGTGAGCATGGTGCGGACCGAAGGACTGGGCCGGGTCATCGACGAACATCCGTTCTTCCAAGGCATCGACGGCAAGTTGCGCGCGGTGCTGGCCGGCTGCGCCACCAATCAGCGGGTCGAGGCCGGGGACTACCTGTTCCGTCAAGGTGCGCCCGCCGAACATTTCTATCTGCTGCGTCGAGGCAAGATCGCCATCGAAATCCACGCCCCCGCCCGCCCGCCGATCATCGTCGAGACGGTGGTCGAGGACGATATCGTCGGCTGGTCGTGGCTGGTGCCGCCCTATCGCTGGGCCTTCGACGCGCGGGCGATGGAACTGACGCGGCTGATCGCCCTCGACGCCGTCTGTCTGCGCCGCAAGATGGAGGAAGACGCCGAACTGGGCTTCGAGGTGATGCGCCGTTTCGTCCCGGTCATCGCCCATCGTCTGGATTCGACGCGGTTGCAGGTGCTCGACCTTTACGGCCCGCCGCCAGGGGCAGGGGGGCGCGCATGACCGCGATTCTATCCTCCGATCCGATGCTGCCGCTGCCGTTCCGCATCGAGCGGGTCAAGCGCGAGCTGTCGGACACCTTCACTCTGGAACTGCGCCCCGAAGCCGGCGGGCGCTTCGCCTTCGCTCCGGGGCAGTTCAACATGCTCTATGTGTTCGGCGTCGGCGAGGTGCCCATCAGCATCTCCGGCGACCCGGCCGACGACAGTGTCTTGGTGCACACCATCCGCTCGGTGGGCACGGTGACGCGGGCGATGGGCGAGTTGGAGGCCGGCAATGCTATTGGCGTGCGTGGTCCCTACGGCACCGGCTGGCCGGTCGAAAGCGCTTTCGGCGATGATCTGGTCATCATTGCCGGCGGTGTCGGTTTGGCCCCCTTGCGCCCGGCTATCTATCAGGCGTTGGCCCAGCGCGAGAAGTTCGGCAAGGTGCTGATCCTCTACGGCGCCCGCACGCCGGAAGACATCTTGTTCAAGAAGGAACTGGAGAAGTGGCGAGGCCGCTTCGATGTCGATGTGTTGGTCACCGTGGATCGCGCCACCGGGCGCTGGGGCGGCACCGTCGGCGTCGTCACCAACCTGATCAATCGCGGCGGCTTCGATCACATGCACACCACCGCTCTGGTCTGCGGCCCGGAAGTGATGATGCGCTACGCCGTGCAGGCGCTGGAAAAGCGCGGCGTCGCCACCGACAAGATCCACCTGTCGGTGGAACGCAACATGAAATGCGGCGTCGGCACCTGCGGTCATTGCCAATGGGGGCCGCATGTCACCTGCCGCGACGGGCCGGTGTTCCGCTATCGTGACGTCGCCGCCCTT
>DATGZW010000112.1:0-4560 GCA_035297005.1 Patescibacteria group bacterium | reverse complement strand
ACCTTGACGTTCTTCGCGGCGAAAGCGGCGACGCGATGGTCATGCGCCAGGATTTCCGACGGGCAAACGAAGGTGAAGTCCAGCGGGTAGAAGAACACCAGGCCGTAGGAGCCAGCCAGATAGGTCTTCAGGTTGAAATCGGAGACGATTTCGTTGCCCGGCAGCACGGCCGAGGCGGTGAAATCGGGGGCCTGCTGGGTAACCAGAACCTGAGGAATGGCGGCGACGGTTTCGGTGGTCATAGGGATTGCTCCTGACGAAATGCGGGATATGTGGAGAAATGTAAGCCCGAGGCGGGCGCCGTGCAAGTTTCAATGATTATAATATTGCCCCGATATGGCTCAAAAGTAATGACTTTAACTCTCAATTGCGGCCACGGCGGCGGTATCGCGCGATAGGAAAAGCTGCCGAAGCGGGAGGGGGTGGCGATTGGGGGCTTGGCGTGCCGCGATACGCATTGTAATATAATTACTCAAAGCGGGGTTATTTTGGAGTTTTGGTAGAAATGCAGCGGGTCAAGCTCGACCGCATCGACCGTCGCATCCTGCATGATCTGCAGGGCGATGGCCGGATGACTAACGTCGAACTCGCACGCCGAGCGGGGATCTCGGCGCCGCCATGCCTGCGCCGGGTTCGCGCGTTGGAGGAAGCCGGTTTTATTCGCGGCTACCATGCCGACGTCGATGCGGTCGCGTTGGGATTCAACGTGACCGTGTTCGCCCATGTCGGCCTGAACAGCCAAGCGGAAGCCGATCTTAAGGCTTTCGAGGAGCTTGTGCAAGGCTGGGCCGAGGTTCGTGAATGCCATATGCTGGCTGGCGAAACCGACTTTCTGCTAAAGGTGGTGGCCGAGGATTGGGATTCCTATCAGCGCTTCCTGACCACCAAGCTGACCGCCGCGCCGAACATCAGCCACGTCAAGTCGGCCTTGGCGATTCGCACGTCAAAGTTGCAACCCGGGGTGCCGATCGTACTCGATGACGAGGACCAGGGAGCCGCCGCCGGACAGGGCTGAGGGGGATTAGGAGGCCATGTCTGAGCATGGCTACCGATCAAGCTAAAACCGTCATTGCCGTGCTTGTCACGGCAATCCACGCCGTGATGCACCTCCGGCCGAATGTGGTGGCCGCCTGCCCTCGTTTTGCTCAACCGCGTGGATGCCCGGCACAAGGCCGGGCATGACGATTAGTTATCGTTTTTAAGCGGACAGATCGCATCGGTGACTGGCGACACGCCACCGTCGCTCTGGATCAATCCGCCGGATTGATCAGCGCCGCTTGAGCCGGCGCAGGGTCGCTGACCCGGACTATTCGGCCATCGACCGACACCCGGCCTTCGCCGATCAGCTTCAGCGCCAAGGGATAGATGCGGTGTTCCGCCGTCAGCACGCGGGCCGACAGGCTATCTTCGTTGTCGCCGTCCTGCACCGGCACGGCGGCTTGGGCGATGATCGGGCCGTCGTCCAAATCGGGGGTGACGAAGTGGACGGTGCAGCCATGTAGCTTGACCCCCGCCTCGATGGCCCGCTGGTGAGTGTGCAGACCTTTGAAGCTGGGCAGCAGCGACGGATGGATGTTGATCATGCGGTCGCGCCAGCTCTCGGTGAAGCCGGGAGTCAGCAGCCGCATGAAGCCGGCCAGACAGACCAACTCGGCACCCGAGGCGCGGATGGCGGCATCGAGCGCCGCGTCGAAGGCCTCGCGGCTGGGGTAAGCCTTGTGGTTGATAACCTCGGTCGCCACCCCGGCCTGGTGCGCGCGCTCCAGGCCGGTGGCAGTGGCGACGTTGGAAATCACCCGCACGATCTTCGCCGGAAAACCGGGTTGCGCGCAGGCATCCAACAAGGCTTGCAGATTGCTGCCGCGGCCTGAAATCAGGACCGCGACCTTCAATCCGCCGGCCATCAGACGGGCCACGCCGTATCGGCGTTGATGACCCGGCTTTGCGGCTCGTCGCCCTGGCGGGCCAGGATGCGGCCGATGCGATAGACGCTCTCACCACCCTCGGTGAGGATGCGGATGGCGTTCTCGGCGTCGGCTTCGGCGACCACCGCGACCATGCCGATGCCGCAATTAAAGGTGCGGCTCAGTTCATGGGCGTCGATGTTGGCCTGCTGCTTCAGCCAGCCGAACACCGGGGTAAGCGGCCAAGCGGAGGCGTCCATCTCGGCGACGACGCCTGCGGGCAGCACGCGCGGCACGTTTTCGATCAAGCCGCCGCCGGTGATATGCGCCAGCGCCTTGATGGTGCCGGCGCGGATGGCGGCCAGCGTGCTCTTTACATAGATGCGAGTGGGGGTCAGCAGCGCTTCGCCCAGGCTTTGGCCGGGGGCGAAGGGCGCCGGATCGCTATAGGCCAGACCCGACCGTTCAACCACTTTGCGCACCAGCGAATAGCCGTTGGAATGCACGCCGGTCGAGGCCAGGCCCAGCACCACGTCGCCGGGGGCGACGGTCGAGCCGTCGATCAGCGTGCCGCGTTCGGCGGCGCCGACCGAAAAACCGGCCAGATCGTAATCGCCATGCTGGTACATGCCGGGCATTTCCGCCGTTTCTCCGCCGATCAAGGCGCAACCGGCCTGACGGCAGCCTTCGGCGATGCCTCCGACAATCTGCTTGCCGGCGGCCACGTCGAGCTTGCCGGTGGCGAAATAGTCGAGGAAGAACAGCGGTTCCGCCCCCTGGACGACCAGATCATTGACGCACATGGCCACAAGGTCGATACCGACGGTATCGTGGCGCTGGGCGTCGATGGCGACTTTCAGCTTGGTGCCGACACCGTCCGTGGTGCCGACAAGGATGGGATCCTTGAAGCCCGCGGCGCGCGGGTCGAACAAGGCTCCGAAGCCCCCAAGTCCGGCGGCGGCGCCTGAGCGCGCGGTGGACTTGGCGAGCGGTTTGATGGCTTCGACCAGGGCTTCTCCGGCGTCGATGTCGACTCCGGCGTCCTTGTAGGTCAAGCCGTTGGTATTATTGGGTTCGGTAATGGCTTCCTCGCGGGCTTGATCGTGCTATGGTGCGGCGGGAATAGAGTGGGCCGAAGATACTTCATCCGGGACGGTTTTCAATGCCTCATCTCCGCCCGACCCCCGTTCGACGGGCCTGGGTCGCTGTTCTTTTCGTTCTTGCCGCCATGATTCTGCCCGCGTTGCCAGCGTTTGCGCAATCGGCGGACCCATTCGCCGCGAACAATGTGCTGGTCGATATCAGCGCCGCCAATGTCTCGGCGGCGCGCGATCAGGCCTTGGCCGACGGGCAACGGCAAGCCTTGCAGATGGTCTTGCAGCGGCTGACGGCCCCGGCAGACTGGCCGCGCCTGCCGAAACTATCCGACAAACAATTGCAGGACATCGTCCTCGACGTCGGCATCGACCAGGAAAAACGCTCGGCGGTGCGCTACATCGCCACCCTGTCGGTGCGCTTCAAGCCCGACGCGGTGCGCCGTCTGCTGCGTAATGCCGGCATCGCCTATGCGGAATGGCGCGGCCGTCCGGTGGCGGTGCTGCCGGTCTATCAGTCCGACACCGGTCCGCTGCTATGGGATACCGTCAATCCATGGCGCGACGCCTGGAAAAGCGGGGCCGCGCAAGGTCTGGTGCCGCTGGTGGTGCCGCAGACCCCGCCCGCCGACCAGCCCGACGCGCCGCTGTTGACCGCCGCCAAGGCGGCAGCGGGCGCACCGGACACCCTGGCCGCCGTCAGCCAGCGCTACAACACCCAGGATGTGCTGATCGCCAGCGCCGTGCCGCAGCGGCTGGAGGGCAACAAGGTCAAGATCGACGTGACGCTGACCGGCACCGGCCCGGTGGGCGCGGCGCTGACCGGCACCCGCAGCCTGACCGGCGAGCCCGGCGAGACCCTGGACACGGTGATGCGCCGCGTCGTCGAAGACATCGCCAAAACCGCCAACGACGCTTATAAGGGCGGCAATCTGTTGCAGTTCGACCGCTCGGGCTCGCTGGCGGTGCTGGTTCCGCTCAATGGCAGCATCGCCGACTGGGCGAGCATCCGCGACAAGCTGGTGCGCTCGACCCCGGTGCGCTCGTTCGAGATCGCCGCCATGTCAAAGACCGAGGCCTCGCTGGTGCTGCATTTCGTCGGCGACCAGCCGCAGTTGGAGGCGGTGTTCATGCAGAACGGTCTGGCCCTGGTCTGGGCCGAAGACCATTGGCTGTTGCAGAACGCCGGCGCCCGGCCCAGCGGCGGCCTGCGCTAAGCGGCGGTTCTAATTTATTTGGCGGACGGTGCCCGGCTTGTCGCCGGGGCGCCGTCCGCTATTTCCATCTTGGGACGTTATCTCGACGCCTTGTTGGACAAGGTGCATTTGGTTGGCCTGACGATGTCGCGGGCGGCAGGGCGCGTGTTTGGGGGGAATTGGGGAAATGCCGTTGACGAGGGAAGGCAAGCTGCGGTTTTGGCTGATCGGCTTGGCGGTCTTCGCCGTCCTGCTGTGGTTGCTGAGCGGCATCCTGCTGCCGTTCGTCGCCGGTATGGCGGTGGCCTATTTCCTTGACCCGGTGGCGCATCGGCTGCAACGGCTCGGCTTGTCGCGGACCGGGGC
>DATGZW010000111.1:0-4427 GCA_035297005.1 Patescibacteria group bacterium | reverse complement strand
TGGCTGTCGGCACTGTTGGGCAGGCTGGAGCGGGCCATCGAGCAGGTGCCGCGCACATGCTTTTCCTTCGAAAACTCGGCCTTCAGCTTCTTGCCCGAACCGCCGGTGCCGGTGCCGGTGGGGTCGCCACCCTGGGCCATGAAACCGTCGATGACGCGGTGGAACACCACACCGTCATAGAACCCGGCGCGGGCCAGTTCCTTGATGCGCGCCACATGCTGAGGCGCCAAATCGGGACGCAATTCGATGACCACGCGGCCATCCTTGAGGTCAAGATAAAGGGTGTTCTCCGGATCGGCCGGGACGGCATTGTCGGTCATCAGGTTCTCCACAAAGGATTGTTAATCGTCGCCGCGGGCGCGCGCTTCGGCCCAGCGTTCGTCGAGTTTGACATGGACGCTGGGTGACACGAAGGACGAGATATCGCCCCCCAACCGCCCGATTTCCTTGACGAAGCGCGACGAAATGAATTGGCAGCGCTCAGACGCCATCAGGAACAACGTCTCGATATCCGAATTCAGGCGGGTATTCATCCCCGCCATCTGGAATTCGTATTCAAAATCCGACACCGCGCGCAAGCCCCGAATGATCAGCGTCGCCCCGCATTCGACGGCGAAATGCATCAACAGGCTATCGAAGCTGCGCACTTCGATCTCGATGCCGTGATGGTTCTTCAAGCCGCCGATGTTCTGGCGCACCATCTCGACCCGTTCGTCCGCCGAGAACAGCGGGTTCTTTCCGGCATTCTTGGCCACAGCAACGATCAGCTTGTCAACCACGCGGGTAGCGCGTTGGATGATGTCCTGATGGCCGAAGGTGATCGGGTCGAAGGTGCCCGGATAAATACCGACGCGCTCAGTCATTGCCCGGTTCCTGCGCGGGAGTGTCGGTGGCGTCCCCATCACTGGGGCCGCCTTCGGCGTCCGTGTCGTCCTCGACAGCGTCGTCGCCATTGACGGCAACCTCGCCCAGCCGGGCGGCAGAGACCACGTTTTCGCCTTCGCCGGTACGCACCAGCATGACACCCTGGCTTTTGCGCCCAACGATGCGCACGCCATCGACGGCAATGCGGATCTGCTTGCCGCCATCGGTAACCAGCATGATCTCATCGGCATGGCCGATCGGGAACGACGCCACTACTGGACCGGTCTTTTCGGTCATGTCGATATTGGCGATGCCCTGACCGCCACGACCGGTGATGCGGTATTCATAGGCGGAGGTGCGCTTGCCATAGCCGTTTTCGCTGATGGTCAGGATGTGCTCTTCCAGCGCCGACAACCGCTCTTTCTCGTCCGCCGGCAATTCGCCGCGCAGATAAGCATCGCGGGTTTCCATGTCGAAATCGACATGGCTGAGCACCGACATGTCGATGACCTTATCACCGTTTTCCAAACGGATGCCGCGCACGCCCGTCGAGTCGCGGCCCTTGAACACGCGGACGTCGGTGACCGGGAAGCGGATACACTTGCCGTTGCGGCTGGCCAGCAGAATGTCCTGGTCTTCCGAGCAGGTCAGCACGTTGATCAGGCGGTCGCCCTCGTCCAGCTTCATGGCGATCTTGCCATTGGCGCGGATATCGACGAAGTCAGACAGCAGATTGCGGCGCACCCCGCCCGAGGCGGTGGCGAAGAAGACGTGCAGCTGGCTCCAACTGGTCTCGTCTTCCGGCAACGGCATGACCGTCGAAATGGTCTCGACTTGATCGAGCGGCAGCAGGTTGATCATCGCCTTGCCGCGCGCCTGGGGATTGCCCAGCGGCAGACGATAGACCTTCATCTTGTAGGCGATGCCGGTCGAGGAGAAGAAGATGATCGGCGTATGCGTGTTGGCGACGAACACCTGGGTGACGAAGTCTTCCTCGCGGATACTCATGCCCGAACGGCCCTTGCCGCCGCGCCGTTGGGTGCGGTACTCGGACAGCGGCACGCGCTTGATGTAGCCGGTGTTGGTCACCGTCACCACCATGTCCTCGCGGGCGATCAGATCCTCGATATCGGCTTCGAACTCGTTGTCTTCGATGGCGGTGCGGCGCGGGGTGGCGAACTGCACCCGGATATCGACCAGTTCCTGACGCAGGATCTCGTACAGGCGCACACGCGAACCAAGGATATGCAGGTATTCCTTGATCTCTTCGCCCAGCTCGACCAGCTCGCTATGCAGCTTGTCGCGTTCCAGGCCGGTCAGGCGATGCAAGCGCAGATCCAGGATGGCTTTGGCCTGGGTTTCCGACAGGCGGTACTGCCCATCGACCACGGCGCGGCCGGGCTCGTCGATCAGGATGATCAGCGGCTCGACATCCTTGGCCAGCCAGTCGCGGCCCATCAACTGTTCGCGCGCGGTAGCCGGATCGGGAGCGGCGCGGATCAGCGCGATGACCGGATCCAGGTTGGCGACGGCGATGGCCAAGCCGACCAAGATGTGAGCGCGGTCGCGCGCCTTGCCCAGTTCGAAGATGGTGCGCCGCGTGATGACTTCTTCACGGAAGGCGACGAAGGCGACGATGACGTCGCGCAACGGCATCATTTCCGGCTTGCCGCCGTTCAGCGCCAGCATGTTGACGCCGAAGCTGGTCTGCAGCGGAGTGTAGCGGTACAACTGGTTCAGCACCACGTCGGGGAAGGCATCGCGCTTGATCTCGATGACCACGCGCACACCGTCACGGTCCGACTCGTCGCGCAGATCCGAGATGCCTTCGATGCGCTTGTCGCGCACCAGCTCGGCCATCTGTTCGATCATGCGCGACTTGTTCACCTGATAGGGCATCTCGGTGACGATGATCGCCGTGCGGTCCTTACGCACTTCCTCGAAATGGCAGCGCCCGCGCAGCACCACGGAGCCACGCCCGGTGGTGAAGGCCGAACGGATGCCGGCGCGCCCCAGGATGATACCGCCCGTGGGGAAATCCGGGGCGGGCACCATCGTCATGATTTCTTCGATGGTAATCGACGGGTTATCGATGTAGGCGCAGCAGGCGTCGATCACTTCGCCCAGGTTATGCGGCGGAATATTGGTCGCCATGCCGACGGCGATGCCGCCAGCGCCGTTCACCAGCAGATTGGGGAAGCGCGCCGGCAGAACCGACGGCTCACGCGTGGTGTCGTCGTAGTTCGACTGGAAATCGACGGTTTCCTTGTCGATATCGTCGAGCAAGCTGGTGGCGCTACGGGCCAGACGGGCTTCGGTGTAACGCATCGCGGCGGCCGGATCGCCATCCATCGAGCCGAAATTGCCCTGCCCGTCGATCAACGGCAGCCGCATCGAGAAGTCCTGCGCCATGCGCACCATGGCGTCATAGATCGCAGAATCGCCATGCGGGTGATATTTACCCATGACGTCGCCGACGATACGGGCGGACTTACGGAACGGCTTGTTGAAGTCGAAGCCGTTTTCCTTCATCGAGAAAAGGATGCGGCGGTGGACAGGCTTCAAGCCGTCGCGGACATCAGGCAGCGCGCGCGAGACGATCACGCTCATCGCATAGTCGAGATAGGAGCGTTTCATCTCCTCCTCGATGGTCACGGGAGTGATGTCGAACTGCGTCGGCGTGGGAGGGGTTGTCAATGCGTCAATCTCGATTGGATGGGATTTTCTGGCCCGCGGGCGCGGCAGATCACCAGGCTGGTTTCGCGCCGGCAAAGTAGCAGATATCGCATACTCGAACAAGGCGGAGCACTAAACTTGGCTCCCGCCGCCCCCATCGATCCGACAGCTTAGCCGCCCGCAGGCGATAAATATAGCCTGCTAGCGGCGTTGGTCCAGCAATTGCCGCGCCTGCCTTTCGGCGTCGGCCTCGCCGAGCGCCGTCATGACGTCGGCATAGGCGGCCAAAGCGTCCGTATCCGTGACTTTGTCGAGATCGCCCCCCTGCGCCCGCAGGGTGGCAGCCATGTCCGGGTTGGATGGCGTCAGCAGAACGACGACATCAAGGACGGCGTTGACGTAAGCGGCGCTTGCCCGCAACTGGCGGAAACGCTCCAGCGCCTCATCTCGACGCCCGGCGCTCAACAGAGCTTTCGCCACCTCATAGGATGCGCCCGCCACGGCCTTGGCATCCAGGGCAGGCATGTCGGCGGGCGTCAGGTCGGTCAGCGCGACCTCGCAAACCACAGTCGCCCAACCGTCCTCCCCCGCCATCATTTTGTTCCGCACCCGCCGTAGGGTAGCCGAGGCGGTGGAGCGACGGACGATTTCATCGGCAGCCAAGCGGTCGCCGATGCGGCTGACAATCCGCTCGGTCAGTTGAACGGCGTCTGGCCGCAACAGCGCGGCGTGGCAGAACATCCTGCCGGTGCTGGCCCCACTGTCGCCTCGGACTGGGCGAAAGGCGACGGCGGCATAGCGATTGACGGCATTCTGGGTGACGGCCTCGGCGCGCGCCTCGCTGACCGCCTGCTTGCGGACGGTGGAGAACAACGTGGACAGGTTGC
>DATGZW010000110.1:0-4825 GCA_035297005.1 Patescibacteria group bacterium | reverse complement strand
GTCTATGACAGGCAGCGGGCGCGCGTCTTGGCTGGCGGCAAAGCTTTGCGGCTGGGCTGGAGCTGGCCGGCGTTCGGCGGCTGGTTCGTGTGGTTCTGGTATCGCAAGATGTGGCGGCTTGGTGCGCTGGCGCTGCTGCTGCCGGTTGTCGGCGGGGCGGTGTTCCCCGGTGGCGACGTGGTTGGTTATTTGCTGGCGGTCAGTCTGGCCTCGGATAGCTATGTGAGCGTCGCCCTGCGCAACCGCCTTGCCGCCGAGGCGCAAGGATTGACCGGCGAGGGCCGCGCCGCCTTTCTGGCCGCGCGTGGCGGCGTGTCGTGGTGGGGCGGCACCGTCGGGATGGTGTTGATGATGGGCTTGGCGGTTGCCGACATGACGGCGCATGGCGACGCCATTCTGACCACCCTGGTGGGCGCCTATGACCAGTTGCAGGCGGCGGGGGTGATCCCGCCGTCTGACTGACAGGTCTTGTTAAACCGCGCGGACCTGGGAGAGGAACTGCGCGATACGGCGCTTCAGTTCAACCGCCTGGGCCGATACCGACACCGCTTCGGTCAACACTGCGTTGGCTTCGAGGCGGGTATCCTCGGCTTCGCGGCGGACGTCCGAGATGTTGCTGGACACCTGACGCGCTCCGCTGGCGGTTTGATCGATGTTGCGGGCGATTTCACGCGTGGCGGCGTCCTGTTCTTGGACGGCGGCGGCGATCGAGGACGAGATGCCGTCGATGCGGCCGATGACGTCGGCCACCGTGTGAATGGCCTTGGCGGCGCTATTGGTGCGCTCCTGGATGGCGGTGACCTTGGCGGCGATGTCCTCGGTGGCCTTGGCGGTCTGGTTGGCCAACCCCTTGACCTCGTTGGCGACCACGGCGAAGCCCTTGCCGGCATCGCCGGCGCGGGCTGCCTCGATGGTCGCGTTGAGTGCCAACAGATTGGTCTGGCTGGCGATGTCGTGGATCAGATCGAGCACGGCGCCGATGGCCAGGGCGTCGTGCTCCAACTCGGCGACGACGCGGCTGGCGCGTCCGGCATCCTCGACGGCGTTGCGGGAGATATCACCCGAATTGCACACCTGACGGGAGATCTCGTCGATCGAGGCGGAGAGTTCCTCCGCCGCCGCCGAGACGGTCTGGGCCGAGGAGGATGCCTCTTCGGCAGCCGAGGCGACGGTGACCGAGCGCTCGCAGGTGCGCTGGGCGTTGCTGGCCATATGCTCGGCGTCCTTGTGCATGCTGGTGGCGGCATCGTGGACACCGTTGACCACGCCCAGCACTCCGCGCTCGAAGTCGTCGGCCAAAGCCAGCAGGGTGTTGCGGCGTTCCTCCTGCTGGTCTTTCTGGCTCTTTTGATGAGCCCGCTGCAATTCCTCGAAGGCCATGCCGTTCTGCTTGAACACTTCGACGGCGCGGGCGATGGCGCCGACTTCGTCGCTGCGCTGCTGGCTTTCGACCACCTGGGTGTAATCGCGCTTGGCCAAGCGATCCATGATCCCGGTCAGGCGGCGCAACGGCATGGCGATGCCGCGTCCGATGACCAGGATCACGCCGCCGGCGACCAGCGACACGATTACCAGCACCGAGGTCAGTTTTAGCATGGTGCTGCGAACTTCGCCGTCGATGTCGTCGATGTAGATGCCGGTTGCGATGGTCCATTGCCAGTCGGTGATGCCGCTGGCGTAGCAAATTTTGTCGGCGGGGTCGTCGGAGCCGGGGCGGGGGAAGTTGTAGATCACATGCCCGCCACCCTGCTGGGCCTGGTCGCGCATGGCGCGGACGAACATCAGACCCTTGGCATCCTTGGCGTCGAGCATGTTCTTGCCCTCGCGATCCGGCTTGGCCGGGTTGAGGACGACGTTGCCGCTCCAATCCGAGATGAAGAAATATTCCGTCTTGTCGTAGCGCAGGTCGCGCAAGGCGGCGATGGTGGCGGCCTTGGCCGTGGCCTCGTCCATTTCGCCCTTTTCCATCCGCTTATGAAAATGGTCGGCGATGCCGTCGGCGACCTCGACCAGATTGCGGACCTTGGCCTTGCGGTCGTCCAGCATTTGCGCGCGCATGGTCTGCATCGCGACGGCGGCAAGGACGATGAGGCCCAAAAGGCTGATGACACCGGTCAGCATCAATCGACCGCGAATTCCCAACTTTTTCATGTTCCAATCCCCCGTCGCAAAACGGCGGGGATTATCCACTATTTGGGTGGGTAATGGAAGTGTGGGTTGCAATTCTCATGATGGCATACCCTGGTAGTCATATTTGACCGAATATAAGGCACGCTCAGGTCGCGTAACGATGGGGCCGGACATTGCTTCGGCGAGGGTTGTCGGGCGTAGGATCAACCTCGGCGTTGGCCAGGCAGCGGGCGATTGCCGGAAACAGGGTGTCGGGCGTGAACGGCTTGCTGACATGGCCGTTCATGCCGGCTTGCAGGCAGCGCTCGGCGTCTTCGCGCATGGCATTGGCGGTCAGGGCGATAATCGGCGTGTGCAATCCCATCGCCCGGATCGCGCGGGCCGCCTGCAATCCGTCCATGCCCGGCATCTGCACGTCCATCAACACCACGTCGAAATGGCCTTGGCGCATCGCCTCGACCGCCTGTTCGCCGTCGGCGACGCTGGTGATGCGATGGCCGAACTTGCCCAGGATGGCTTCGGCGACCTTGCGGTTGACCACGTTGTCCTCGGCCAGCAGGATTGCCAGCGGCGGCAGGCCCGGTGTGGCGGGAGCGGCGGTCGGGATCGGCTCCAGTTGCGGGGTGGCCAACGGCAACCAGATATCGCACCAGAAGCTGGCGCCTTGGTCGGCGGCGCTGTCGACGCCGATCTCGCCGTCCATCAGGCGGACCAGATGGCTGCAAATGGCCAGCCCCAGCCCGGTGCCGCCGAAGCGCCGCGAAATCGAGCTATCGGCCTGCGAGAAGGCGGTGAACAGCTTGCGTTGCGCCGACGCGGAAATGCCGATGCCGCTATCGCTGACACTGAACCGCAGGCGCACCCGCCCGGCATCCGCGTCGATGCGGGTGACGTCGAGCAGGATGCGGCCTTCGGCGGTGAACTTGACGGCGTTGCTGAGGAAGTTGAGCATCACCTGACGCAGCCGGTTGGCATCGCCGCATAGCCGGTCGGGCAGGTCGGGCTGAATTTGCGCAGTCAGCGTCAGGCCCTTGTCCTCGGCGCGCGCGGCCATCAGCGACATCGTGCCGTCGATCAGCCCGCGCAGGTCGAAATTGACCGCCTCCAGTTCAAGGCGTTCGGCCTCCATCTTGGAGAAGTCGAGAATGTCGTTGAGGATGGTCAGCAGCGCCGCCCCCGATTGATGCATGATCTGCACGAAGTCGCGTTGCTGGGGCGTCAGCTCGGTGTCGGCCAGCAATTGCACCATGCCCAGCACGCCATTCATCGGTGTGCGGATTTCGTGGCTCATCATCGCCAGGAATTCCGACTTGGCGCGCGCCGCCGCCTCGGCCGCCAGCTTGGCTTCGGTCAGGCTGCGCTCGGCGTTGCGCCGTTGCGTGATGTCGTTGAACGACAGCAGCACGGCGATTTGCCCGGCATAGGTCATCTGGATGCCGGAGATCAGGCCCCAGAACGATTGCCCGCCGCGGCCCCACAGCTCGGCTTCGTAATCCTGCAACTGGCCGCGCAGGGTCAGGATGTCGAAGCAGCGGTCGCCGCCGTCGGGGGTCAGGAACAGCGACGACGCCAAAGTACCCTCGCCGGCCTCGTCGGCCAGCAGCCGCTGCGCGGTGCCGTTGAGGAAGGCGATGCGCAAATCGGACAGCCGAACAATCAGGATGGGGAACACCGAGGCGTCGAGGATCGAACGCAAGCGGGTCTCGCCGGCGCGCAAGGCGTCCTCGCGCGCGGCGATGGTTTCGACAAAGACCTTGAGGGCGCGGCCCATGGCGGCGATTTCATCGTCGATGCCGGGCGGCGGCACCGGCCAATCGACGCCGGCGGCGCGGGCGCTCATGCACAGCTCCAGCGCCTGCAAGCGGCGGATCACGCCGCGGCGGATGTAGACCAGCACCAGGATGGTGATAAGGGCGCATATCGTCAGGCGAATCGTCAGAATACGGCGTTGGCGGTCGATGTTGCGATCCAGCTTGGCCACCCGGCTGAGGATCCGCTGTTCCACCTGGGCATTGCTGCCGAGCACGGCGCCAACCAGCCGGTCGGACAAAATCGCATTGGTGTCGAGGGCGCCGCGCAGGTTGCTTTCGACACTGAGCCCAGCTTGGCGCGTGGCGAACACCCCCGCCTCGCCGCGCCCCAGCGTGGACAACTCGGTGGCCAGCGGCGCCAGGGTTGCCGACGTCGATGGGGTGAGGGTCGCGCGCAGGCTGTCGGCTTGCACCATCAGGCGGTCGAAGGCGGCGTTCAGTCCGTCCAGAGTGGGGCCGTCGTCGGTGGCGCAGGCGGCCAGCAGCAGCGAGGTGGCATTGCCGGCGATCACCACCCAGTGACGGGCGCCGTCCCGGTCGGCGCTGGCGGGCATTTCGGCAAGGCGCAGGCTGTCGTCGTCATCGCGCAGGCGGCCGGCGAGGACGATCAGCCGATCGATCCGTTGCTGACGGGCGGTGTCGTTGGCGATGCGATGGCCGACGAGGCCGTCCAGCGATTCCAGATTGGTGGCCAGACCGGTCTTGAGGCCGCGCAGGCGCTCTACCTGTTCGGGGCTGACGACGCCGCTGTCAAGCTTGTCGATCAAGTCCTCCAGCCAGGAAATTTGATCGGCCATGCGCAGCCGGATCGTGTCGCGCGCCAGCTGGGTTTTGGCGGCAGCCAGTTGCGGCGCCTGGGCGACGATGCTTTCGCTTTGCTGGCT
>DATGZW010000109.1:0-5905 GCA_035297005.1 Patescibacteria group bacterium | reverse complement strand
CAGCGAACGCAAACGCACCGAGGAAGAACTGCGCCAAAGCGAGGAGCGCTTCCGCCTGATCGTCGACAACGTGCGCGACTACGCCATCATCTGGCTGGATCTGGATGGGCGCATCGTCAGTTGGAACGAAGGCGCCGGACGTCTGTACGGCTGGACCGCCGAGGAGGCCATCGGCAAGACCGGAGATATGTTCTATCCACTCGACCTCAAGGAAGAAGCCGCCACCACGCTACGGATGGTACGGGAAAGCGGACGTTACGAAGGCGAGGGCTGGCGTATCCGCAAGGACGGCAGCCGCTTCTGGGCGCATGCGGTAATCACGCCGTTCTGGGACGCCAAGGGGGCGATGCGCGGATTCGTCCGGGTGTCGCGCGACATCACCGAACGCAAACGTTCCGACGAGGCGTTGCGCGCCGCCAAGGACGAAGCCGAGCGGGCCAATCTGGCGAAGTCAAAATTCCTCGCCTCGGCCAGCCACGACCTGCGGCAACCGGTGCAAGCCCTGGTGTTTTTCACCTCAGCCCTGGAATCCAAGGTCGAGAACAGTTCGGCCAATCTATTGGTCGGCGACCTGAAGGGCTCGCTGGAGGCGCTGAGCACCCTCCTCGACGCCCTCCTCGACGTCTCCCGCCTGGACGCCGGGGTGGTGACGCCGGAGGAGGCCAATGTGTCGTTGTCCATCATTCTCGACCGTCTGGCCGCCGACATCACTCCGCAAGCAGCGGCGAAAGGCGTCGAGATGCGCGTCGTCCAGACCTCGGCCATCATCCGCACCGACGCCATGCTATTCGGGCGGATCGTGCAGAACTTGATCTCCAACGCGGTCAAATACACCCAAACCGGTCGCGTTCTGGTCGGCTGCCGCAATCCGGGGGCAAACCTCCGGGTTGAAGTCTGGGACACCGGCATCGGCATCCCGCATGACCGGCTCGACGATATTTTCCAGGAGTTCTACCAGATCGGCAATTACGAGCGCGACCGCGCCCAGGGTCTGGGACTCGGTCTGGCCATCGTGCAACGGCTATCGAAACTGCTGAACTGCCATGTCAGCGTGCGTTCGGTTGAAGGCAAAGGATCGATGTTCGCCATCGACGCCCCCTTGGTCGGCCACAACAAGGCCAAGAACATCGCCTATCTAGCCAACCCGACCAACGAGGGGCGGCGCGACGGCAGACCGGTCGTGCTGGTCATCGACGACGAAGCCGCCGTGCTGCGCAGCTTGCGCGTGGTCATCGAGGACTGGGGCTATGACGTACTAACGGCCAGCGGCGAGGACGACGCACTGGCGCAATTGGCGCAACAGGCCCGCGCCCCCGACCTGATCGTGGCCGATTACCGCCTGCGGGCGGGGCGCAACGGCGCCGAAGCCATCCGCCACATCCGCCGCATCTTCGACCGGGCCATTCCCGCCATCATCATCACCGGAGACACCGCCCCGGAACGCATCCGTGAAGCCCGGACCCACGGCTTGGACATCCTGCACAAGCCCGTGCAGCCGATGGCGCTGAAAGCCGTCATCGCCGAAGCGGTGAAGTAGGCACCGTCGCATATGACGATACTGCAGGCAATTATTGCAATAGTTACAATTTTAACAAAACAATAATATATTATATTCAGCCATGAGTTGCTATAATCACCGCTCACGCTGGTGTCCCACGCGGGAATATCCCTCAATGAAAGTCGGCATTACGGCACGCCTCGCGGCGGCGCTGACTTTGGTTTCGCTGCTCGCGGTGGTTTTCGTTGGTGCGGCGCTGACCCGCTATATCGGCGAGTTGGTGACCAAAGCCGAGGCCCGCGAATTGTCCAGCCGCTACGACCAACTGATCGAAGCCATCGCCGCCTCGGCCCAGCAGGCCGAACTGATGAGCGCCATCGTCGCCGCGCAGCCTGGGGTCGAGTAGCCGGTGCCGAAATCGTCAAGGGAGAAGGTGACGCCAAGCGTCCGGCAGTCCTCGATCACCTGGCGGATGACATCCAGGTCCTTCAGGGCGGCGGTTTCGACGATCTCGATCTGCAGACAGTCTCGCCCCGCCTCGGGGGCTTGATCCAGGATGGCGGCGAGAGTGCCGACGAAGTCCGGCTGCAACAACTGACGGGCAAAGGCGTTGACGCGAAGGTCGATGCCCTGGCGCCGCCACAGCACAATCTGAGACAGGGCCTCACGGATCACCCACTCCCCGACCGCAAGGGCAAGATCGGTGTCTTCGATCAGCGGCAAAAATTCGGCCGGCGGCAACAGGCCCAGGGTCGGATGTTGCCAGCGAATCAACGCCTCGGCACCCACCACCCTCCCCTGTCGGCAATCCATCTGGGGCTGGTAGAAGAGGCGGAACGGCGCCAATTTCAAGGCCTCGGCGATCCGCCGCAGGGTCGCGTGCCGCGCCTCGATGCGCTGCTCGATCAAGGTGTCGAACATCTGGTAACGGTTCTTGCCCGACTGCTTGGCGGCGTACATGGCATGGTCGGCATGCCGCACCAGAGTATCGGGATCGACCGCATCCACCGCGCCGCCCATGCCCTGGCGGCCCGCGCCACCGATGCCTATGAAGCGGCGCGCGACAAGGTGCGGCGGTTCCTCGGGGCGTCCTCGCCCAACGACATCATCTTCGTGCGCGGAGCCACCGAAGGCATCAATCTGGTTGCCCAAGCCTGGGGCCGCCACAACATCCAAGCCGATGACGAGATCATCGTCACCTGGCTGGAACACCACGCCAACATCGTCCCCTGGCAGCAGCTCTGCGCCGAGAAAGGCGCCCGCCTCAAGGTCGCCCCGGTGGACGACAGCGGGCAGATCCTGCTCGACGAGTATGAGACGCTGTTCACCTCGCGCACCAAGCTGGTGGCGCTGACCCAGGTCTCCAATGCCCTGGGCACGGTCACTCCGGTGCGGGAAATGGTCGAAATCGCCCACCGCCACGGCGCTTGCGTGCTGGTCGATGGCGCTCAGGCGGTCTCGCATATGCGAGTCGATGTACAGACGCTGGGCTGCGACTTCTACGTCTTCTCCGGCCACAAGGTGTTCGGCCCCACCGGCATCGGCGCCGTCTATGGCCGGCCCGAGGTGTTGGCGGCCATGCAGCCCTGGCAGGGTGGCGGCAACATGATCGCCGACGTGACCTTCGAGAAGACCATCTACCAGCCGCCGCCCAACCGCTTCGAGGCCGGCACCGGCAATATCGCCGACGCCGTGGGCTTGGGCGCCGCCATCGACTATGTCGAACAAATCGGCATGGAAACCATCGCCCGCTACGAGCATGAGTTGTTGATTTACGCGACGCATGGCCTGCTGACGGTCCCCGGCCTGACACTGATCGGCACCGCCGCCGAGAAGGCCAGCGTGCTGTCCTTCGTCCTCGACGGCTTCCGCACCGAAGATGTCGGCAAGGCCTTGGACAAGGAGGGCATCGCGGTACGCTCCGGCCACCATTGCGCCCAACCGATCCTGCGCCGCTTCGGCCTGGAAGCCACGGTCCGCCCCTCGCTGGCCTTCTACAACACCTGCGAGGACGTTGATGCTCTGGTCGCCGTTTTGCGCCGCCTGCAAGCCGGACGGGGATAGCCACGCCGTGCCTTGCCCTGCTGCCGACACGCGACGGCAGCAGGGCAAGCGCTGCGGCTTTGGGCGTTTTAAGCCTTGGCCTCGTACCAGCCCTTGGATGCATTGACGATCTTAACCACCGACAGCATCACCGGCACCTCGATCAACACGCCGACCACGGTGGCCAAGGCGGCCCCCGACTGAAAGCCGAACAGGCTGATGGCGGCGGCGACCGCCAGCTCGAAAAAGTTCGACGCGCCGATCAACGCCGAGGGACCGGCGACGCAATGCGCCACCCCCAGCTTCTTGTTGAGCAGATAAGCCAGGCCGGAGTTGAAATAGACCTGGATGGTGATCGGCACCGCCAGCATGAGGATAACCAGCGGCTGGGCGATGATCTGTTCGCCCTGAAAGCCGAACAGCAGCACCAGGGTCGTCAGCAGAGCCATCAGCGACAGCGGCCCCAGCTTGGACAAGGTGTTCTCCAGCGCTTGCGGGCCAGCCGCCAGCAACGCCTTGCGGACAATCTGCGAGACGATGACCGGCACCACGATGTACAGCGCCACCGACAGCAGCAGGGTTTCCCACGGCACGGTGATCGACGACAGCCCCAGCAGCAGCCCGACCAGGGGCGCGAAGGCGAAGACCATGATCACGTCGTTCAATGCGACCTGCGACAAGGTGAAATGCGGTTCCCCCTTCGTCAGGTTCGACCACACGAACACCATGGCGGTGCAAGGGGCTGCGGCCAGCAGGATCAGCCCGGCGATATAGCTGTCGATTTGGCCGGCGGGCAGATAGGGGCGGAACAGCGTGCTGACAAAGACATAGCCCAGCAGCGCCATCGAAAACGGCTTCACCCCCCAATTGATGAACAGAGTAACGCCGATGCCCTTCCAGTGTTCCTTGACCTGATGCAGCGCGCCGAAGTCGATCTTCAGCAGCATGGGGATGATCATCAACCAGATCAGCCCGGCCACCGGCAGGTTGACCTGGGCGATTTCCATGCGCCCGATGGCATGAAATGGCGCGGGGACGAAATGGCCCAGGGCCACACCGGCGACGATGCACAATCCCACCCAGACGGTCAGATAGCGCTCGAACACGCTCATCGGAGCCTTGGCGACGGCCTTGCCGATCACCTCACATTGCGCCGACATCAGACTTCTCCCGCCCGCGCCGGACCGACTTCGATCAGCTTGCGGATTTTGGCCTCAATCATGCTGTAAACATTGCGGAACTCCGCCAGCCGTTCCTCGCGCGTACCTTCGGCGGCGGCAGGGTCGGGGAAACCGATATGCAGCTTGGAGGGATGACCCGGCCAAATCGGGCAAACCTCACCGGCGGCGTTGTCGCAGACGGTGATGACCAGATCCATCTTCGGCGCGTTGGGCTGAGCGAACTCGTCCCACGACTTCGAGCGCAGACCCTCGACTTTATGGCCCTTTTCCGTGAGCACCTCGATGGACAGCGGATTAACCTTGCCGGTCGGGTGGCTGCCGGCGCTGTAAGCGGTCCACTTGCCGCAGCCCAAATCGTTGATCAGGCATTCGGCGAGGACGCTGCGGGCGGAGTTGCCGGTGCAGAGGACGAGGACGTTGGTGTTGGTATCGGTCATGATCGAAGACGCTCCTTGTGTCAGGCTTTGGGGGCGTCGGCGACGCTGCTCTTGCCGATGTCGTCGATGCGCTTTTGCAGCGCGATCCGGTCCAGCGACCGCAGGGGCAGAGCGGTAAAGACACTGATGCGGTTGAACAGCATGCGGAACACGTCGGCGGTGAAGGCGCCCTTTTCGGCCTCGGTTCCTTCAAAGGCAGCCGGATCGGGGACACCCCAATGGGCCGACATCGGCTGTCCCGGCCACACCGGGCAAACCTCGCCCGCCGCGTTGTCGCAGACGGTGAAGACGAAATCCAACTGGGGAGCGTTGGGCTGCGCGAACTCATCCCAGCCCTTCGAGCGCAGGATCGAGGTTTGATGGTTCAGCTTGGTCAGCAGATTGGCGACCGTCGGGTCGATCTGGCCCTTGGGATGGCTGCCGGCGCTATAGGCGCGGAATCGGCCGCCACCCTCCCGATTGAGAATGCACTCAGCCATGATGCTGCGCGCCGAATTGCCGGTGCACAGAAACAGCACGTTGTAGCTCTTGTCGGTCATGTCGATCCCCCACAGCAGGATGTCGCGTCAGCAGCTCGAACATTCGGGCCAAGGGCGGCACGTCCCTGGTCGCACAGAACCTGCACCGGCACCGCGTTGACTAACGCCAGCAGACGGCGATCCTCGCCGATGGTCGGGTCGTCGGCGAGGAACCCGCCGACGAGGCCGAGTAACTGCCGCGCATAGGGGTTCAGTTCGCGTTCGGCC
>DATGZW010000108.1:0-2911 GCA_035297005.1 Patescibacteria group bacterium | reverse complement strand
GCCAGAATGCCGCCTTCGCCATGGTTGTCGGCGCGCATGACGAACAGCACGTATTTGACCGTCACCACCAGCATCAGCGCCCAGAAAATCACCGACAGCACCCCCAGCACATTGCCGGGAGTCACCGCCATGCCGCCGCTGCCGAAGCATTCACGTAAGGTGTACAGCGGGCTGGTGCCCAGATCGCCATAGACCACCCCGATGGCACCGACGATCAAGGCGGTCAGCCCCCCATCCGGCCCCTGAGCCCGGCTGGCGGCGCTGCCATCCAGATGGTGGCCTTGGTGGTGCGTGCCGAGCGGTGCGGAGAAAGCTAACGTCGGCACTGTGGCTTGACTGGCGTCCATCCTGGCCTTGACCTCTTCAACGGCGATGCTGCAATGCGGCAACAACGCTATCACGTCAAACGAGGCAGCCGGCCTACGACTTTTCCACCGAAACGAAAACTTCACGCTCCCCGCCCAGCGAAAAGGCCCGCTGAAACCAGCGGGCCTTTGTCTTACTCGCCCACGTTCTCGGGCTTTTTCTCGATCAACGAGGGTTCGAGGTGCTCGTGGTGGTGATGAGCAACCTGAAGTTCCCGGCGATGACGGCGCAGCCAGATGACCAACTGGCGCACCACCACATAGAACACCGGGGTAAAGATCAGGCCGAAGCCGGTAACTCCCAGCATGCCGGAGAACACCGCCGTCCCCAGCGACTGGCGCATTTCCGAGCCAGCCCCGGTGGCGACGACCAGCGGCGACACGCCAAGGATGAAAGCCAGCGAGGTCATCAGGATCGGCCGCAGACGGGTGCGGGCGGCATGGATCGCCGCTTGGAAGCGGTCCATCCCCTCGGTTTCGCCTTGGCGGGCGAACTCGATGATCAAAATGGCGTTCTTGGCGGCGAGGCCGACCAGCACGACGAAGCCCACCTGGGCCAGGATGTTCACCGAAATGCCACGGATTTGCAGACCGGTGACCGCCGCCAGCAGGCACATCGGCACGATCAGCACCACGGCCAGAGGCAGCGACCAGCTTTCATACTGAGCCGCCAGCACCAGGAAGACGAACAACACCGACGCGCCGAACACCAGCAGGCCGTGATTGCCAGCCAGGATTTCCTGCAAGGCCAGTTCAGTCCACTCGAAGCCGAAGCCGTCGGGCAAGCGGTCGGCGGCCAGCTTCTGCATCATCTCCAGGGCATAGCCGCTGGACACGTTAGGCGCGCTGGTGCCCTGGATCTCCGACGCCGGATAAAGGTTATAGCGCGGCACGCGATAGGCACCGGTATCCGAGCGGAACTGCGCCACCGAGCCGATCGGCACCATCTGCCCGGCATTGTTGCGGGTCTTCAGGTTGGCGATGGCCCGCACATCGGTGCGGTAGTCGCCATCAGCCTGCGCGGTAACGCGGTAGGTGCGGCCTAGATAGTTGAATTCATTTACGAAGGACGATCCCAGGTAAATCTGCATGGTGTCGAACACCCGCTCGGCCGGCACTCCCAGCATATCGGCGCGCACGCGGTCGATATCGGCATAGATATTGGGCGTGCGGGTGTTGAACAGGGTGAACACGCGGGTCAGGCCGGGCACCTGATTGGCGGCGGCGACCAGATCGTTGGTGGCCGCTTCCAGATCCTTCAGGCCGCGCCCACGCTTATCCTCCAACATCATCTTAAAGCCGCCGGCCGAACCGATGCCGCGCACCGGCGGTGGCGGGATGGCGATGATCATGGCGTCTTGGATCGAAGCCAGCCGCATCGACATATTGCCAAGAATCTCCAGAGACGACATCCCGCGACCGGTGCGCTCCTCGAACGGCTTCAAGATGACGAAGACGGCGGCGGAGCTTGAGGCGTTGGTGAAGGTCGCGGCATCCAAGCCGGCGAACGGCACCGCATGGGCGACACCGGGCGTCGCCAACATGATATCGACGGCCCGCTTCATCACCGCATCGGTGCGCGCCAGCGAGGAACCGGGCGGCAACTGGATGACGGTGATCAGATAGCCCTGGTCCTGTTCGGGGATGAAGCCCTTGGGCGCGCTATAGAACTGATAGCCGGTCAGCACGATCAAGCCGGCATACACCACCAGCATCATCAGGGCCATCCGCGCCAGCCGCTTGGTCAGATTTCCATAGGCGTTGGACAGGCGATCGAACACCCGGTTGAAGGCCTGAAAGAACACCACGATGGGACGCAAAAGGATCGGCGCCTTGTCCTCGTCATGGTCCTTGTGCGGCTTGAACAGCAGCGCGCACAAAGCCGGCGACAGGGTCAGCGAGACGATCAGCGAAATCAGCGTCGAGGCGGCGATGGTCACGGCGAACTGGCGGAAGAACTGGCCGGAAATGCCGGGAATGAACGCTGCCGGAATGAACACCGCCGACAGCACCAAGGCGATGGCGATCAGCGCGCCGCCGACTTCGTCCATGGTCACATGCGCCGCGTTGCGCGGGCTCATTTTTTCTTCGCGCAGGTTACGCTCGACGTTTTCCACCACCACGATGGCGTCATCGACGACGATACCCACCGCCAGCACCAAGCCGAACAGCGACAGATTGTTCAGCGAATAGCCCATCGCCGCCAGCACGCCGAAGGTGCCGACCAGCGATACCGGGATGGCGACGATGGGGATGATCGAGGCCCGCCAGGTTTGCAGGAACAGGATCACCACCACGACCACCAGCAGCACCGCTTCCCAGATGGTCTTGATGACCTCGTCCACCGATTGGGCGATGAACTTGGTGGGGTTGTAGACGACATCGTATTTGACACCAGGCGGAAAGCTCTTGGACAGGGTATCCATGGTCTTCAGCAGGCGGTCGGCGGTGTCCAGGGCGTTCGAGCCGGGGCGCTGGAAGATCGCCAACGGCACTGCGTCGCGGGTGTCCAAATAACCGTTGGTGCCGTAATCCAAAGCGCCCAA
>DATGZW010000107.1:0-2956 GCA_035297005.1 Patescibacteria group bacterium | reverse complement strand
CCATCCGTCCCAAAGCCAGCGTCGCCGAATCCGATAGCGGGTGGTTATGGGTGATGTGGGCTTGGTCCAGGGTCCAGGCTTTATAAGCGCGCGGGTCGTGCAGCGAGGCCAAGGCCACCGGCAGATTGCGCATCGCCGCGCCGTTGCCGGCGTCTCCGTCATGGAACGGCGTCGACAGACTGCCGTCGGTCATGTAGCGGCGGATGCCGCGCCGGCAGGTGTTGCCGACATCGATCGGCTTGGTCTTCAGCCACTCGGCGAATTCCTTGCAGGTGGTTTCCAGATCCCAGCCTTGCGCCGACAGGATGGCGCGGCCCAGATGCAGCGACATTTGGGTGTCGTCGGTGATTTGACCGGGCTTCAAGCGCAGCCAGCCGCCGCCGATCATCCGGCAATGGGTGCCGTATTTGGCGGCGATCTCGCCCTTTGTCAGGAACTCGACGGTGGCGCCCAGTGCGTCGCCCACGGCTAGGCCGAGATAGGCGCCCAGGGCGCGGTCTTTAAGGCTGATATCGTCCATTTGCACCATCGGTCACATATAGGTTGCGGTCACCAAATAGTCGCCGCCGATAACCATGTATTCGGACTCTCCCTTCAACGGAGCCTGCGGTATCAGGCGGTTGAAGAACAGGATCTTGGTCACCGGAACGCTGGCTTCCATGATGTAGTCGCCGAACTGATCGGCAACTTCGCGGTCGTTGCTGAAAGACAGCAGATTGTTGACGCGCACGATCACCCGGCGCTTGTCGATCCGCTCGACCAGTTGATGCTCGGCGAAATCGTTCACCCCACGATAGAGGGTGACGTGCCGATGGCCCACCGAGAAATAGCGCGCCAGCGACCATTGGCAGAACTCGTAGAGCAAATCGAGTTGCGTATGGATCGAGTTGTTGTGGAACCGGCTGGACATCTTTTCTTCGATATAGGCGACCCAGGCCGGGCTGGAGACGCGGTCGATCGGCCCTTTGTGAAAGGTCGGCCATAAGCCGAAGCGGCTTTCCACCCAACCCTTGAGCACGGCGCCTTCGGGGCTATTGGAATCGTAGCCCCAGCCGCGCAGCAGGCGCATGTAGCTGGAGCGGAAGCGGCGGCGTTCCTTGACGGTGTCGCCCTTGGAGCCCTTTTCGCGCTGATCGACCTCCAGGCCGAACACCAGCCCCATGTAGTCCTGGAACACCTCGGCGGCCTCTTCGGGAGATTCGGACTGGCCGAGCATCTCGAACAGGCTGCCGTACATCTCGCGCGCCCCGGCGATATGTAAGGGGATCGGGTAGTCGTTATAGGCCGCGCTGGCCAGCAGCCCGGTGGGGACGCCGACCAGATTGGTGCTGTGTCCGCGGTCACGCGCGCTTGCCGCTATTTTTCCCGCGTCGCTCATGCTGTTCCCCTGCGCGTGCCTGCGCCGCCGGAACGTAAGCAAAAATTGTGCCTGCGGCCAATATCAGGCGACGCCTAGACCCCAGGCGCGGATGGCTGTGATGGTTGCAACATTGTTGTCGGGGCTTTGTCGGGTTCCCAACAGCCCTTCTGGGGGGGCGGAGGGGTGCTGAGATTCCTATTAGATCCATGAAAATTAACGATAAAATCAATATTCGAAGGGTCTCTTGGGCAACTGGCACGACCGTTGCAATTCACTTTATCAGCGCGGCGGGTAAAGCCCCGCTGGCAAAGATTTCCTCGAAGCGTAAGGAGCACCCTAATGGCCGCACTTCGTCAGATCGCTTTCTACGGTAAGGGGGGCATCGGTAAGTCGACCACCTCCCAGAACACCTTGGCCGCTCTCTCCGAGATGGGCCAGAAGATCCTCATCGTCGGCTGCGACCCCAAGGCGGATTCGACCCGTCTGATCCTGCATGCGAAGGCTCAGGACACCGTGTTGTCGCTGGCCGCCGAGGCCGGTTCGGTCGAGGATTTGGAACTTGAAGACGTCCTGAAGTTCGGCTTCGGCGGCATCAAGTGCGTCGAGTCCGGCGGCCCGGAGCCGGGCGTTGGCTGCGCCGGCCGCGGCGTCATCACCTCGATCAACTTCCTTGAGGAAAACGGCGCTTACAACGATGTCGATTACGTCTCCTACGACGTGCTCGGCGACGTGGTCTGCGGCGGGTTCGCCATGCCGATCCGTGAGAACAAGGCGCAGGAAATCTACATCGTCATGTCGGGCGAGATGATGGCCATGTACGCCGCCAACAACATCGCCAAGGGCATCTTGAAGTATGCCTCGACCGGCGGCGTCCGCTTGGGTGGGTTGATCTGCAACTCGCGTCAGACCGATCTGGAGCTGGAACTGGCCGAGGCTTTGGCCGGCAAGCTGAACTCCAAGCTGATCCACTTCGTGCCGCGCGACAACGCCGTCCAGCATGCCGAACTGCGCCGTATGACCACCATCGAATACGCGCCGGACAGCAAGCAGGCCAACGAATACCGCCAGCTGGCCACCAAGATCCATGCGAACGCCGGTCAGGGCACCATCCCGACCCCGATCACCATGGAAGAGCTGGAAGAGCTCCTGATGGAATTCGGCATCATGGAGAAGGAAGACGAGTCGATCATCGGTAAGGCCGCCAACGCCTAATCGAAGATATGAAGGCCGCCGGGGGTGACTCGGCGGCCTTTTCGACTCCGGGACTGCATCGCGACACAGGGTGTCCGCCTGTGTCTTTTTTTGGCGCTTGCGCTATAGTCGGGTGAATATAAGGGATTTGGCCCCCACGGGCAGACGCTCAGGAGCTGCGCATGAAGGTTGCGTTCGCCACCCAAGACTGCACCCGCATAGACGCCCATTTCGGCTGGGCGCGTCATATGTTGATCTATGACGTGCAGCCCGAAGGCTATCATTACCTCAAGACCGTCAGCTTTCCCGGCGCCCTGATTCAAGACGGCGACGGACGCAAGCTGGTGTGCAAGTTCCTGGCCATTCGCGGTTGTTCGCTGATCTTTGTCGCCGACATCGGCGACG
>DATGZW010000106.1:0-2606 GCA_035297005.1 Patescibacteria group bacterium | reverse complement strand
GCACGCCGAGAAAGATCAGCAGCGGCGTCAGCAGAAATCCACCGCCGACGCCGAACAGGCCGGACAAGAAGCCGACGCCGCCGCCCAGGGCGAACAGCGCCAGGATGTTGACCGACAATCCGGCAATCGGCAGGTAGATGTTCACGTCGCGTCCGCCCGCTTATTCGACGGGAGCGCCAGCGGCGATCCAAGCGTTGATGCCGCCGGCCAAGCGGTTGATCTCGCCCTTATAGCCGCTGGCCAGCAGCATCTCGCTGGCGGTGCCGCAGCGATTGGCCGAGCGGCAATGCAGCAGCAGCTTCTTGCCTTCGGGAACCGGCGGCAGCGCCTTGGGGTCGAACACCGACAGCGGCAGCAGGGTGGCGCCGGCAATGTGGTGGGCCAGATATTCGTTCTGTTCGCGCACGTCGACGATCACCACCTTATCGGCTTCGATCCAATCTTGGAGCGTTTCCACGTCGATCATCTTTACCTGTTCGCTCATGCTCATTCTTTCCCTTTCGGACGGGTCACCACCTTGGCATTTTCTCCGCCCCTGCGTCTTAAGCATGGGTCCGGATGGATTGCTGTTCAGACACACCTGTTCCGCGTAGTCTGATCGTTCTCCACCGGAGAGCCAAATAACAATAAAAGCGGGCCGATAACGGCCTGCGGGGAGTGAGGCGATGGCCAGTTTGAACCGGCTCCATGATGGAGGTGGCGGCGGAATTGCGCAAGCGCGAGACGCAATGCCTGAAATGGTGCGCCTGTGGGCGGCCTCGGCGGTGACTTTGGGGCTAGCGGAAGGGCGCATCGCCCGCTGCGGTCAAACCCGCTGCCTCAATCTGATGCTGACCTATGCCGAGGGCTGCCCGGCTCACTGCGCCTATTGCGGCGAAGCCGGGCGCGATGTCGAGACGCTGGGCCTGTCGCCGCACGCACCGGCATCGTGGCCGCTGGCATCGTTCCTGCACATCGTCGATCTTGTCGAGGCGGAGGGCGCGGCCACCCATTTCCAGCGGGTGTGCATCGCCACTACCGGCCATCCGCGCGGCCCCGCCGATACCGCGCAATTGGTCAAGGTGTTGCGCCGCCGCTTGCCGGCCATGCCGGTATCGGTGTTGTTCAATCCCGCCGATGACCGGGCGGCGGCGCAAATCGCCACCCTGGCTGGTTTGGGCATCGACAGCCTGAGTATCGGCCTGGATGTCGCCACCCCCGATTTGTTCGAGACGCTGCGCGGCGACGGCCGCAACGGCGGGCTGTCATGGCAGCGCTGCTGGGATGCCCTTGGATGCGCCATCTCCCTCTTTGGACGCAACCGTTGCGGGGTGCATCTGGTGGCCGGTTTGGGTGAAAGCGAACGCCAATTGCTGGAGGTGGTGGCCCAGGTCAAGGCGATGGGCGGGGCCAGCCGGTTGTTCGCTTTCCGCCCTGAACCGGGCTCGGACCTGGTGCGGCGGCCGGCGATCCCGCGCGACCAATGGCGGCGGCTGCAATTGGCCCGCTACCTGATCGACTGCGACGACGTGCCGCTGGAGCGCATGAGCTTCGACGATGACGGGCGGGTGGTCGGCTTCGGCATCCTGCCGATCAAGCTCAACGCCTTGATCACGGCGGGGACGGCATTCCGCACCTCGGGTTGCCGGGGCGGCGTGGATGGCGACATCTCCGCCTGCAACCGCCCCTGGATGGATTCGCCGCCTGACGACATCGCCTCGTTTCCAACCGCTCCCAGCCCCAAGGACCAGCGGCGCATCCGCCGGCAATTGGGGGCCGAACGGTAAAAGTCGCGCCTACCCCAAGGGGGTGGCCGGACCGCTTTGTCCTGCGCTTGCGGGGGAGTTGTCTTGAGGCTTGCCGATCCGTTCCCAAATCCCATGATGCCCGCCGGGTCATGGCGGCGGGGCGCCGTCTCTGGGGGCGGTGCCCATGCGCGGAGCTTGAGACTGGAGATTGCGATGGCGAGTGGCACGGTCAAGTGGTTCAACCCCACCAAGGGATATGGCTTCATCATGCCGGACGAAGGCGGCAAGGACGTATTCGTGCATGTTTCGGCGGTGGAGCGCGCGGGCTTGCAGTCCCTTAGTGAAGGGCAGAAGCTGGCATTTGAATTGGCGCGCGGCGATCGCGGCCGGGTGTCGGCGGTCAATCTCGCGCAGATGGATTGAGCCGGCGGGGACATCGAATCGAAAGGTATGACGGCGGCCAGCACGGCCGCCGTTTTCTTTTTGCCGGCAACGGCGTTAGACTCGCGCGGATCGACCATTCGCAGGGAAGCCGTTTAGCCATGTCCTCTGAAACCACCCTCGACGCGCGCGGCCTGACTTGTCCATTGCCGATCCTGCGCGCCAAAAAGGCGCTTAAGACGCTGGCCGACGGAGCCGTGCTGACGGTGCTGGCGACCGACCCCAGCTCGGTGCGCGACTTCGCCACCTTTTGCCGCCAGACCGGCAACGAGTTGCTGGAAACGGCGGAAGACGCCGAGGGCGTCTTCCGCTATCGCATCCGCAAGGTCGATTAGGCTTACTCGACCAAGTCGCGGTAGGCGTGCCATGTGCCATAAGCGACCAGCGGCAAGGTTAGCGCCAAGCCGATGAAGGCGGTGAGGAAGCCGACGCCGATCA
>DATGZW010000105.1:0-14291 GCA_035297005.1 Patescibacteria group bacterium | reverse complement strand
GGCTTCGCCAAGGCGCCGCTGGATCAGGTCGCCAAGTGGAACCATCTGGTCAACACCTACCTCAAGGGCCGCACCGTGCTGCAGCGGACCTGCGTGTTGATCGATTCCCGCCACGGCCTCAAGGACGTCGACCGCGAGGTCATGACCATGCTCGACAAGGCTGCGGTGATCTATCAGATCGTCCTGACCAAGATCGACAAGATCAAGGCCAGCGAGGTCCAGGCGGTCTTCGAGGCGACGACGCTGGAAGCCTCGCGCCGTCCCGCCGCCTTCCCCGTGACCCTGCTCACCAGTTCCGAAACCGGCCAGGGCATCCCCGAACTTCGGGCCGCTCTGACCGCATTGGCCCTTCCCGCCGCCTAGGAGAAGAGTTCCATGACCGTCGATCCGAACCGCGCCGACGAGCGCGCGTCGTGGCTGGACAAGGCCCGCACGCTGTCCGAGGCTCTGCCGTTCTTCCGCCAGCATGCTGGTGAGACCTTTGTCATCAAATACGGCGGCCATGCCATGGGCGACGCCAGCTTGGCCGTGCTGTTCGCCCGCGATATCGTGCTGTTGCGCCAAGTCGGCATCAATCCGGTGGTGGTGCATGGCGGCGGGCCGCAGATCGGCCAGATGCTGGAACGCCTGCGGATCAAAAGCGAATTCATCGACGGCCTGCGGGTGACCGACCAGGCAACCGTCGATATCGTCGAGATGGTTTTGGCCGGTTCGATCAACAAGCAGATCGTCGCGGCGATCAATCAGGCGGGCGGCTTCGCCGTCGGCCTGTCGGGCAAGGATGGCAATCTGATGCGAGCGCGCAAGTTGCGCCGCACCACCATCGACCCCGACTCCAATATCGAAAAGGTGCTGGATCTGGGCTTCGTCGGCGAACCCGCCGAGGTCAATCCGCATGTGCTCGACTTCTTCCATGAGTCGGACATCATCCCGGTCATCGCCCCCACCGCCTTTGGTCCCGCCGGCGAGACCTATAACATCAACGCCGACACCGCCGCCGGCGCCATCGGCGGCGCCTGTGGGGCGACGCGGCTGATTTTCCTGACCGACGTCGCCGGCGTGTTGGACAAGCAGGGCAACCTGATCCCCGACATGACCGCCGCCCAGGCCCGCGCCTTGATCGCCGATGGCACCATCAGCGGCGGCATGATCCCCAAGGTCGAAACCTGCCTGGACGCGGTAGCGCAAGGCGTCGAGGCCGCCGTCATTCTCGACGGCCGCGTGCCGCATGCCATGCTGTTGGAACTGTTCACCCCACACGGCGCCGGCACCCTGATCCGCCGCGACGCCTGAACGTTGAACGCCCTCTTCCCGCGCGGGAAGAGGGCGTTTTCGTCTTAAGCCAGCAGCCGCACCAGCCCCAGGCTGAGCCCGGCGATCAACAGCCAGGACGATGCCGCCAGAACCAAGGGCCGCAGGCCTTTGCGCTTCAGATCGCGCAGTTCAACGCCAAACCCCATCGCCCCCAGCGCCATCGCCAGCATGAAGCTGGTCACGCTCGCCGCCGGCTTGACCATCGCCGCCGGCACCAGCCCGGCGCTGCTGGCCGCCGCCAGCGCGAGGAAGCCGAAGACGAACCACGGCACCGGCACTTTCGCCCGCGCCTCGCCGTCCCCCGCCGCCCCCCGCCGCGCCACCGCCGCCAAGGTCAGCACCAGCGGCGCCAGCATCAGAATGCGGGCCATCTTCGCCACCGTGGCGGTCTGCAAGCCTTGCTCACCCAACTGGGTGGCGGCCCCGACCACCTGCGCCACCTCATGGATCGACGCGCCCGTCCACAACCCCGCCGTCGTCGCATCCAGCCCCAAAGCCAGCGCCAGAGCCGGAGTCGCCAGCATGGCAATGGTGCCGAACACCGTCACCGCCGCCATCGCATAAGCGACATCGCCTTCTTCACCGCGCACCACGCTGTTGCTGGCCACCACCGCCGAGGCTCCGCAAACCGACGTCCCGGCGGCAATCAGCCGAGCCAGACGCGGCTCGACGCCAAGCCGGCGGCCCAACCAGATGGTGCCGACAAAACAGCTGACCAAACCACCGGCCACCGCCAGCAACGCTCCCCAACCCAGCGCCGCCACCTGCCCAAGCGTCAACTGAAAGCCCAACATCACCACCGCCGCGCGGAGCACCGGGCGCACGGCAAAGGCCAGACCGGGACGCAGCGCCGCTGGACTGCCGAACATCTGACGGACGGCGATCCCCAAAAGAATCGCCAGAATCGACGGCGACAGCGCCCCCAACACCGGCAGGCCGCGCAGCATCCAGGCGGCGGCGGCCAAACTGAAGGCCACGCCCAGCCCCGGCAAGCGGGTGGCGATGACGGCGAGCAAGGGCGGAAACGGTTGGCGGACGGCGGCAATGTTCATCGGACTGACCTTGGCGTTGACCCTGCGCCGACAGTGCGATTTTCCCGACCAATCTGTCCAACTCATTAATATTGTGCTATCAAACGGTTTTACTGATTGATAGTGGCTCCCGATGACGCTTGAACAGTTGCGCATCTTCGCCGCCGTCGCCGAGCGGCTGCACTTCACCCAGGCGGCGCAGGCGTTGGGCTTGACCCAATCCGCCGTCAGCGCCGCCATCGCCGCATTGGAGGCGGGGACCGGCGTGTCCCTGTTCCACCGCCTTGGCCGCCGCGTCGAACTGAGCGCCGCCGGAACCGTCTTGCTGACCGAAGCGCGCGAGGTGTTGCGCAGCGCCCGCCAAGCCGAAGCAGCGCTGGCAGAGTTGTCGGGGCTGACGCGCGGCCATCTGGCGGTCATGGGCAGCCAAACCATTGCCACCTATTGGCTGCCGCCCCGGCTGCACCGCTTTCGTCAAGCACATCCGGGCGTCGAACTTGCCCTCTCGATCGGGAACACCACGCAGGTGGCCGAAGCCGTGCAGGCCGGAACCGTGGAACTGGGTTTCGTCGAAGGTGACGTGGACCTGCCGGCCTTGGAGGCGCGTGCCGTCGATGACGACCGTATGGTACTGGTGGTCGGCGGCGCGCATGGTTGGGCCGCCGAGCGTGCCCTGGGCCGCGAGGAATTGCAGCGCCTGCCTTGGGTGCTGCGCGAACCCGGCTCGGGCACCCGCGCTGCCTGTCAGGCGCTGCTGACCAGCCGGGGGCTGAGCTTGAGTGATGTTGCGGTGACGCTGGAACTGCCCAGCAACGAAGCCGTCCGCACCGCCGTCGAAGCCGGGGCCGGAGCCAGTGTGCTGTCGATGCTGGTGGTCGGCACCGGCCTGCGCGCGGGCACCCTCAAAGCGGCGGCCTGCGCCCTGCCGGGCCGCCGGTTCACCGCGCTTCAGCACCGCGACCGCCGCCTGAGCAGCGCCGCCCGCGCCTTCCTCAGCCTGGGCCGGTAAGCGGTCCCAGACTCGGCGGCGGCTTGCCGTCACCGGCCATGGCGCCGAAAAACTCCAGTTGCCAAGTCATTTCCTCGGCGGTCATCGGAAATACCTGGGTGCCGGGACGCGGACGCAGCACGTCGGCGGGCGAAATCTTGGCCAGCTTGGTCTGTAGATGCACCGCTGCCGCCATACTCAGCCCGGCCTGCCAGGCCAGCGCCGTCACGCCCTTGGCGCTTTGGGTGCCGACCACCTTGCGCACCAGATCGGGCGACACCGACGCCCGCACGGCCAGCGAGCAAACGACAAATTCGATATCGTTGGCATCCAAGCCGGCGATAATCACCGGTTCTTCCAAACGACGCGCCTGATACATCCGCAGGGCCAAATCCTCGGGCGCTTCCGAGCTGTCGGCGGAGGCGGACGGGGTCTCGTTCTCGCCGCGACGGAAGTCCTGCATGTCCGAACCGCCCTCTTCGACCCGGCGGCGTACCACGGCAGCCACCGCCGCCTTGGTTGAGGGATCGAGGTCGGCGCGAGTCTCCAGCACCCGCAGCAGCGACTCGGCGACGAAGCGGGCCAGACGGGTGGCGGCGCGCGCCGACAATTGCGGACGCGCCACCAGCGGGCCATGCCAAACCTCATGCGACGGCGCGCGGTCGAGCAGCATGTCCAGCGTCTCTTCACGGATTTGCGCACTGGGATTGGCCAGCAGCACGGCAATCGCTTCACTGTCGTCGGTGCGGGCGATGGCGTCGGCCAGGTTCGGCCTGATACTGCTGCGCCGTGAGATGGCCGACAGCCCGCCCGCCGCCGGGCAGCTTTGGATGATCTCCATCAGGTCTTCGTCGGTCAGCACCGGCGAATGTTCGAGAATCGGACCGGCCACCGCCAATTCGCTGTCATGCGCCAGTTGGCGGACCAGTTCGGGCGGAGCGTTGGCGACGTCCTTCAGCGCCTCGGCCAGGATCTGGCGGACGCGGGTGATTTGGTCGCGCGCCAGCAGCAACAGCGCCTCATAGGTCATGCGGCGCAGGCGGTCCTGGTCATCGGCGGACAGACCGGGGGCCAGACGGGCGATCTTTTGCGCTAAATCTCCGCGCACCGAGGGATCGGTATCGGCGGCCAGACGCAAATCGGCCTGGGCCGGCGTGGTCCGGTTGCCGGCAATCTCGCGCCGCACCTCGGGGTCGGGATCCTCGGCCAGATAATAGAGGATTTCCGGGCGCATATCCTGGCGCGAGGCCAGCACCCGGCGCACCTTGGGGTCGCTGTGCCGCGCCAATTCGCGCGCGCCCTCATAGGTCAGTTCCTGCTGGGCCAGACGCGTCGCTTCGGCCGTATCCGAGACGGAGGATCCGCGCAATGCACCCAGAAGCTTGGCGATCAGCCCGCTCATGGGATCGCCTCCACCGCCGGACCGGCCAGCCGGTAGTCGCATTTGCCGTCGCGCTTGACCGCATACATGGCCTCGTCGGCGCGCGACAGCAGATCGTTCAGGGTCTCGGGCTGCTCGGCGTCATGCACGGCAACGCCCAGCGACATGGTCAAAGGCTGGTCGGCAGACCCGGAGAATTGCGCCAGACGCCCAGCGGCGGCCAGCATTTCCTGGCAGCGTATGATAGCGATGCGCTCATCGGCCCCCTCCAGCCACAAAGCGAACTCGTCGCCGCCCAGGCGGGCGATCAGGTCGATGGGACGGGTGTATTGCAACAGAATGTCGCGCACCGCCACCAACGCCTCGTCACCGCGCTTATGGCCATGCACGTCGTTGACCAGCTTGAAATTGTCGAGATCGACATAAATCAGCGCCGCCGCCTTGCGGTCCCGCGCCAGCCGCGAGAAGCGGCGCGACAATTCCTCGAAAAAGGCGCGACGGTTGAACAATCCGGTCAGGCCGTCGGTGCGCGACAGCGTCAGGATACGTTCGTGATTGGCAATCTGCTCGTTGGCGATGCCAATCTGGTTGGCGACGTCCTCGACCAGAATGCGTTCGTCGTCACCCCAGGTCTGAGCGCTGTCGTCGCGCCACACGCAGATGGCGCCGTTGATGTCGTGGCGGTAACGCGTCACCGCGCCCAGCGCCAGACCAGAGCCGATGACGCCTTCAAAGCGGTCGTCGGTGGCGAAGGCCGCCAACACCAGAGCGGCGTCGCCGACCGCGCCGAACACCGCCGCCGGCAGATAACCGTCCTCGCGGTAGCGGAAAATCTGGCAGCCGGTGGCTCCCAGCGCGCGCGCCGTCGCTTCGGCGGCGATTTTCAGCATGTCGCTGGGATCGACCACATCGCGGATGGCGCGGACGATGTAGGTCAGCAGCCGCTCGCGGTTGTTGGCGCGGGCCAGGGCAGCGTCGCGGGCGCGTTCCTTGGTGACGTCGCGGCAGATGCCGCGCGCGCCGCGCCGACGCCCATCGGCGTCCAGCAACGGCGACGACGAGGCTAGCACGCAGGCATTGCGGCCATCGGCGCGGCGCATCCACACCTCGGCATCCTCGATCGGCTTATCGGAGGTAAAGGCGATCAGCCCGTCCACCCCCGGCTGATCGATCACCAGTTCAATCGGCTGGTGGCCGACCAGTTGATCGGCGGTATGGCCCAGGGCCCCGCGCGGCGAGACGAAGGCGAAGCTGCCGTCAGGACCGATTTCCCAGGCAAAGTCGCTGGAAATCTCGACCAGATCTTTGTAGCGCTGCCGCGATTCGACCAGGGCCGAGCGCAGATTGCTTTCCAGCGTGACATCTTTAGCGATGACCAGAGCGGTGCCGTCGGCCAAGGGCAGCACGTTCAGCTCGAACAGGATGGTGCCGGCGGGACCGGGCACCATCACCACTTCGATCTGCGAGCGCCCGGCGGCAATCGCCCGCGCCACCGAGGCGCCGACTCCCGGAACCTGACCATCCTCGACCGCCGCGCACAGGGCGGCGGCGGCGGCGTTGGCAGCCGACACCCGTCCGCCCGCATCGGCGACCAGCACCGGGGCCGGAAAGCTTGCCAGCGCCGCGTCGGCCAGCGTGACCGCCGCCGTCTTGCCAGCGCCCGCCAACCCCACAGCTTTCAGAATTCTTTTGACCGCAGCCATTCCGTCCCGGTCCACTGAGGAATCACGTCCATATCTAATTGAGTATAGTCCCAGCTAAATTAACAGGCTTCAGCCCTGTTGGCATCAGGATAACTGCCACCGCCGGGTTGAGCCATGGTAAATTCCATCGCCCCGTCGCGGGTGTTGCGGTTCGCCGCCCTTGTGGAGTTGGGGACGAGCGGCTTATCTGCTTGCACCATGGAGGATCCCGCCCTGCCAAGTCTTGTCTTGCCGCCCCGCATCGACCATGTGGAGGCCTGGGTTTTCGACCTCGATAACACCCTTTATCCGGCGTCATGCAGCCTGTTCCCGCAGATTGACATCCGCATGCGGCAGTTCATCGCAACCGCCCTGCATCTGAGCCTGGACGACGCCTTCGTCTTGCAGAAAAAGTACTACCACCACTATGGCACGACCCTGCGCGGCCTGATGCTGATGCATCATATCGAACCGGCGGAGTTTCTCGCCTATGTCCACGATATCGATTGCGGCGTACTGGATCCGGCGCCGCGCCTCGACGCCGTGCTGGGCCGCCTGCCGGGGCGCAAGATCATCTACACCAACGGCTCGGAACGCCATGCGCGGAACGTGCTCGACCGGCTGGGGCTGACACGGCATTTCGGCGACATCTTCGACATCCAGGCCGCCGACTTCATTCCCAAGCCAAACGCCGAAAGCTATGCGCTGATGGTCCGCCGCCATGCCGTCGACGGCAAGCGCGCCGCCATGTTCGAAGACCTGCCGCGCAATCTGGCTCCCGCCGCCGCCATCGGCATGACCACCGTGCTGGTGCGGGAAAACGGCCATTCGCATTGGACCGCCCCCGAGGATACCGACCTCAGCCATGTCGACCACGTTACCGACGATCTGGCCGGCTGGCTGGAAATGGTCGCGCCGTCGGCTTGACAGCGGTTCTTGCGCCGGTATGGTTCATCAACTCAATTTTTCTTCCAGGACGCCCCACTCATGTCGCTGAGCCCGCATATCATCGCCCGTATCGAAGAGGCCTGGGAAGGCCGCGCCGACATCACCACCGCCACCCAGGGCCTTGTCCGTGAAGCGGTCGAAGCGACGCTGGACGCGCTGGACGCTGGCGAAGTGCGCGTCGCCGAGAAGATCGACGGGGCCTGGACGGTCAACCAATGGGCCAAGAAAGCGGTGCTGCTGTCGTTCCGCCTGAACGACAACGCCATCATCGGCAACGGCGCCAACCCCGGCTACGACAAGGTGCCGACCAAGTTCGCCGGTTGGGACGCCGAGCGCTTCAAAGCCGCCGGCTTCCGCGCCGTGCCCGGTTCCGTCGTGCGCCGCTCGGCGCATATCTCCAAGGGCGTGATCCTGATGCCGTCCTTCGTCAACCTGGGCGCCTTCGTTGGCGAGGGCACCATGGTCGACACCTGGGCCACCGTCGGTTCCTGCGCGCAGATCGGCAAGAACGTCCATCTGTCCGGCGGCGTCGGTATCGGCGGCGTGCTGGAGCCCTTGCAGGCCGGTCCGGTGATCATCGAGGACAACTGCTTCATCGGCGCCCGCGCCGAGGTCGCCGAGGGCGTGCTGGTCGAAACCGGCGCCGTGCTGTCGATGGGCGTCTATCTGGGCGCTTCGACCAAAATCGTCGATCGCGAAACCGGAGAAGTCTTTATCGGCCGCGTGCCTGCCTATTCGGTGGTGGTTCCGGGGACTCTGCCCGGCAAGCCGTTGCCCGACGGCACCCCCGGCCCCAATCTTTATTGCGCCGTGATCGTCAAGCGGGTGGACGAGAAGACCCGTTCCAAGACCTCCATCAACGAACTGTTGCGCGATTGAGCTTTTTCGCCGACCCCCTGCCCCTGGCGCAAGCCCTGATCCGCCGGCCCAGCGTCACGCCGGCGGACAGCGGCGCCATGGCCGTGCTGGAGCAAGCCTTGGCCAGCCTGGGCTTCACCTGCACCCGCATCGCCTTGGGCGAGGATCGCGGGCGGCCGCGCATCGAGAACCTCTATGCGCGGATGGGCGCGACCGCCCCCAACTTCTGCTTCGCCGGCCACACCGATGTGGTGCCGGAAGGCGGCGGCTGGACCGTCGATCCGTTCGGCGGGCAGGTGATCGACGGCCATGTCTATGGACGCGGCGCCGCCGACATGAAGGGCGGCATCGCCTGCTTCGTCGCCGCCGTGGCCCGCCTGCTGGAAGACGGCCCGCTGCCCGCCGGGTCCATCAGCCTGCTGATTACCGGCGACGAAGAAGGCCGCTCGCTCGACGGCACCGTGCGCGTGTTGGACTGGCTGGCCGAGCGCGGTGAAAAGCTCGACCTTTGCGTGGTCGGCGAACCGACCAACCCGCGAGTTTTGGGCGACATGATCAAGATCGGCCGGCGCGGCAGCATGAACGGGCGGTTGCGGGTGCTGGGCGCGCAAGGCCACGCCGCCTATCCGCATCTGGCCGACAATCCAATTCCGCGCCTGCTGGCGATGCTGACCGCCATCACCAGCGAGCCGCTCGACCAGGGATCGGCGCATTTCCAGGCCTCGACCCTGGCGGTGACCACCATCGATGTCGGCAACCCCGCCACCAACGTCATCCCCACCGAGGCCCGCGCCGGCTTCAACATCCGCTTCAACGACCTGCACACCTCGCAAGGCGTCGAAGCTTGGCTGCGCCGCCATTTCGACGCCGTCGGCGGCGCTTACGAGCTGAACATCGAGGTTTCCGGCGACAGCTTCCTCACCCCGCCCGGCCCCCTAAGCGACGCGCTGAGCCGCGCCGTCGAGGCCGTCACCGGGCGTCGTCCCGAACTCAGCACCTCGGGCGGCACTTCGGATGCGCGCTTTATCAAGAACTTCTGCCCGGTCGCCGAGTTCGGTCTGGTCGGGCAAAGCATGCACAAGGCCGATGAACGCGCCGCTGTGGCCGATCTTGAAGGGCTGACCGAAATCTATGAGCGGGTGCTGCGCGAGATGTTGGCCCCGGCATGCTGACCAAGGCCGAACTCAAGACGGCGCTGCACGGGCTATGGGGGCTGGCGCGCCTGCGCCCGGAAGCGCTGACCGAATTCGATGCCACCTTGCACGGCTTCTGGCGGCCTTATTGGCTGGCGGCGATGCTATTGCCGGCCTGGATCCTGATGCTGTCGGCGCACCCTTCCGCCACCCCGCTCGCCCATCCCGGCAGCTACGTGACAATGCAGGGCATCGGCTATGTGATCGGCTGGTTCGCCTATCCCCTGCTGATGACGCGGGTGGTCGATTTCCTCGACCGTGGACCGCGCTATTTCACCTATATGGTGCCCTATAACTGGTTCGGCGTGGCTCAAACGGTGGTGTGGCTGACGCTGAACATGATCGGTGACAGCAGCGGGCTATCGCCCACGGACGCCGTGCTGTTGTGGTTGTTTCCGCAGACCATCCTGCTGTGTTACGGCTGGTTCATCGCCAAGCACGCCTTGGACATCCGCAGCAGCACCGCCGCCGCCCTGGTCGCCATCGACTTTTTGTTGAGCGTGCTGATCGACGCGTTGGCGTCGGGCGTGGGTTGAGGACGTCCTGGGGCGCAGCAGTCCCTCTGTTTCCCTAGTCCGTCATGGCCGGACTTGTTCCGGCCATCCACGCCGATAGAGCGGAAACCATTGTTATCAATCGTATTTTTGCCGATCCGCGTGGATACCCGGCACAAGGCCGGGCATGACGATGAGGGGAGTTGGCCGAACCCCTTCGACCCGCCCCCTAATACGACACGCCCGTCAGATACAGCCCATCGGGCGGCGCGGTTTGGCCGCCTTTGCGGCGGTCGCGGGCCTCCAGGGCTTTGCGGACGTCGCCCACCCGCCACTTGCCCTCGCCGACCAGCTTCAGCGTGCCGACCATGTTGCGCACCTGATGGTGCAGGAACGAACGCGACTCGGCGATGAGGTGAACCTCGTCGGCGACCCGGCTGATACTCAGTACGTCCAGCGTCTTCATCGGCGACGCGGCCTGGCATTCCGAGGCGCGGAAGGTGGTGAAGTCGTGATGGCCGACTAGGCATTGCGCGGCTTCATGCATCGCGGCGGCATCCAACGGGCGCTTGACCCACCAGACCCGCCCGCGCTCCAGCACCGGCGGTGAGCGGCGATTCGAGATGCGGTACAGATAGCGCCGCTCGATGGCCGAGAAGCGGGCATGAAACTGGTCATCGACCAATTCCGATTCGACGACCGCCACCTGACGGCGGCTGCCTTCACGGGTCAGCCAGAAGTTCAGCCCGTCGCGCACCGCTTCGGCGGACAGATCCTTGACCAGATCGACATGCGTCACCTGACCGGTGGCATGCACCCCGGCATCGGTGCGCCCGGCGGCGAAGAACACGCAAGGGTTACCATCCAGCCGTTCTGCCGCCGCCTCCAGCGTCGCCTGCACCGAGGGACCGCTGTCCTGACGCTGCCAGCCGACCAGGCCGGTGCCGTCATATTCGATGGTCAGTTTGTAGCGGGGCAAAGTACGGTGCCTTTGGCCAGCGCATAGCCGCGCAAGAACGCGTCGGCATCGAGCGGCGCCTTGCCCGCCCGCTGAAGCCGCAACAGGCGCAAGGCGCCGTCGCCGCAAGCGACGCACAGGCGATCATCCAGCAAGGTGCCGGGGATGCCCGCGCCGTCGGCCAATGCGGCGGCTTGGATCTTGAAGCGTTCACCGGCATGGTCGAAGAACACGCCGGGCCAGGGTGTCAGCGCCCGTACCATGCGTTCCAGCTCGACCGCCGGGCGCGACCAGTCCAAGCGGCCCTCGTCCTTGGCCAGCTTGGCGGCATAGGTGACGCCAGCATCCGGCTGGGGCACGGGAGACAGGCGACCGGTCTCCAAATCCGCCAGAGCCTCGACGATCAAGCCAGCACCCTGCGCCGCCAGCGCGTCGTGCAGGCTTTCACCGGTGGAGTTCGCCGTGATCGGCACCACGCCGCGCAGGAGCATCGCGCCGGTATCCAGTCCTTCGTCCATCTGCATGATGGTGACGCCGGTCTCCGCGTCGCCAGCCAGGATCGCCCGCTGGATCGGCGCGGCCCCACGCCAACGCGGCAGCAGAGAGGCATGCACGTTCAAACAGCCATGCCGAGGCGCGGCCAGCACCGGCTTAGGCAGGATCAGCCCATAGGCGGCGACGATGGCCACATCGGCGTCCAGCGCCGCGAATTCGGCCTGAGCTTCGGGCGTGCGCAGGGATTTCGGCGTGCGCACCGCAATGCCTCGGCTCTCGGCGAAGGCATGCACGGGCGTCAGGCGTTCCTTCTGCCCGCGACCGGCGGGGCGTGGCGGCTGGCTATAGACGCAGACAACGTCATGACCGGCCTCGATCAAGGCAGCCAGGATGGGAACCGAGAAATCCGGGGTTCCCATAAATACCAGGCGCAGGCTCACAGAGAGACGCCGGCCGTCGATTTGCCCGCCTTCTGGAGTTTGCGCAGGATCATGTTGCGCTTCAGGCTGGTCAGGTGATCGACGAACAGCACGCCGTCCAGATGATCCAGCTCGTGCTGCACCACTGTCGCCAGCAGGCCATCGGCTGCCAATTCGTGGGTCTGGCTGTTTTCGTCGGTGTAGCGCACCTTCACGCAGGCCGGGCGGACCACATCGGCGTAATGCTCGGGCACCGACAGGCAACCCTCCTCATAGGTGTTGTCTTCGTCGGACACCCAAGTGATTTCCGGGTTGATCATGCGCAGCGGCGTCTTCGGCTCGTTGTCTTTCGAGATGTCGATGACCACCACCCGCACCGAGGCTCCCACCTGCGGCGCCGCCAGCCCGATACCGGGGGCGTCGTACATGGTTTCCAGCATGTTGTTCATCAGGACGCGCAGGGCGTCATCGACCGCCTCGACGCGCTTGGCCTTAAGCTTCAGGCGCGGGTCGGGAGCGACGAGGATAGGGAGTCGGGCCATGGTCTTTATCCGCACAGGTCAAGCGTAATGGGTCAATTGGGTGACATATGCCGCCCCGCGCCATCCGTCAAGGATCACCGGCAGAGGGCGCAACTGGAACGAGCCGACGGCCGCGCTTTGCGCTATCATCGCCGCCAGACATCCCGGAGGCAGGAGACGCCGCACCATGTCCGAATTTGCCACATTCGCGCTGACCATCATCATCCTGGGCCTGATCATCGTGGCGCTGGGGGTTAAGGTGGTGCCTCAGGGCATGGAATTCACCGTCGAACGCTTCGGCCGCTACATCCGCACCCTGGCTCCCGGCCTGCATGTCATCCTGCCGCTGATCGACCAGATCGGCGCCAAGCTCAACATGATGGAAGAGGTGCTGGACGTCCCCTCGCAGGAGGTCATCACCCGCGATAACGCCATGGTGACCGTCGATGGGGTGGTGTTCTACCAAATCCTCGACGCCGCCAAGGCCGCTTACGAGGTGCGGCGCATGCAGGTGGCGATCCTCAATCTGGTGATGACCAACATCCGCACCGTGATGGGCAGCATGGATCTCGACGAGTTGCTGTCCCAGCGCGACAAGATCAATGCTCAGCTATTGATCGTCTGCGACGAGGCGACCGAAGCCTGGGGCGTCAAGGTCACCCGCGTCGAGATCAAGGACATCGCCCCGCCGCGCGATTTGATCGACAGCATGGGCCGGCAGATGAAGGCCGAGCGCGACAAGCGCGCCGCCGTGCTGGAAGCCGAAGGTTTGCGCCAAGCCGCCGTGCTGCGCGCCGAGGGCGAGAAACAGGCCAACATCCTGGCCGCCGAAGGCCGGCGCGAAGCCGCTTACCGCGATGCCGAAGCGCGCGAACGTCAGGCCGAAGCGGAAGCCAAGGCCACCACCATGGTGTCGGAGGCCATCGCCAAGGGCAATGTGCAAGCCCTGAACTATTTCGTCGCCCAGAAATACATCGAAGCCCTGCGCGACATCGCCAGCGCCCCCAACCAGAAGCTGGTGCTGATGCCGCTGGAGGCGGCGGGGGTGATCGGCGCCATTGGCGGCATTGCCGAACTGGCCGGCAAGGCCTTCCCCGACCTCAAACCCAAAGGCCCGTGGGAGTCCAAGTGATCATGGTCAGCTTCTGGCAGTGGTGGATCCTGGCGGGGGTGCTGCTGGTCGCCGAGTTGACGGCCCCCGGCGTGTTCTTTCTGTGGGTCGCCTTCGGTGCCGCCATCGCCGGAGTGCTGGCGCTGCTAGCACCGTCACTGAGCTGGGAAATCGAGGGGCTGGTGATGGCGGTGGTCGCCGTCGTCAGCGCCCTCTATGGTCGTCGCTTCTACGACCCGCGCCGCCGCCCCAGCGACGATCCCTTGCTCAACCGCCGCGCCTCGCGCGCTATCGGCCGCGTGCTGACCTTGGAAACACCGATCGTCAACGGTACTGGCCGCGTCAAGGTCGGCGGCTCGCATTGGACAGTCAGCGGCCCGGATCTTCCGGCGGGAGCCAACGTGCGGGTGGTCGGCGTCATCGACGGCACGGTATTACGGGTCGAGGCGGTTTAGGGGTGGTTAGTCGGTCAGTTGAGAGTAAACAAAAATCGTCATTACCGGGCTTGTCCCGGTAATCCACGCCGCAGTGCACTGCCGGCCGAGTCAGGGAACCACCGGCCGCCGTCTCACCGATCCGCGTGGATGGCCGTGACAAGCACGGCCATGACGGCCTTTGGATTTTGGGGCATGAAAAAACACCTCACTTCGCAAGCGGCACCCGGACCCGCACGGTGCGGCCATTGGCGCCGGGGAATTGGTCGAACAGCGCCTGAATCAGATAGGGCATCGACGGATTGACGTCGTGGATACTGCTGTCGGCGATGGCACGGCCCTGGAACAGCATGCGCTTGGTGCCGGCGCGATAGTCGGGGCCGTCGAGCATTTCCATCTCGAAGAACAGCGAATAGAGCGTACGGCTGCTGTAATAGGTTTCGGGATAGCCGCCATCCCAAAGC
>DATGZW010000104.1:0-4678 GCA_035297005.1 Patescibacteria group bacterium | reverse complement strand
CGATCGCAGGGGGCGCAAGCCGTCCTTTGATGACGACGGTTCGCGCCGTCATCGATTTCTGCGTCGAGACGATCCGCTAGGGCGCGGGTTTTATCTGTCCGTCCGCTTGTTCCGCCGAACCTTGCCGAAATGCTGGGACGCAAAAATTCCCACGACCAGAAAGCCAATGGCCAGCGCCGCGAACTCTGGATTAAGCCCAACGGTGGCCGGATGCTTGGTCAGCAGGACGGTGCCGGCCAAAAGGTTGACGCTGCCCCAGAGAACGTTCACCAAGGGCGACGAGTCGCCGATGCCGTGAGGTTTGGCGAACGGCGTGGGGAAGGGGGCTCCGCTTAAGCCGCGTGTCAGGTGCGGGATGCTATTGCACAGCAGGGCGCCGGCGAAGAAAAGGACAATCGCGGTCATTGTAGGAGCCTCTCATCCGTCAGAAATTGGTTTTTGGCTTGCTTTTCAGGGCGATGAACCGTGCCAGCGGCGGGCCGAGCAGCAGCACGGCGACCAGGCGGACCATTTGCATGGCCATGACGAAATGGGTGTCGACATGGCTGGAGGCGGTGATCATCGCCACCGTGTCGGCGCCGCCCGGACTGGTCGCCAGATAGGCGGTCAGCGGATCGACTCCGGCGACGGCCACCAGCACGGCGGCAAGGCCGCCGCACAGGGCAATCAGGGCCAGCGTGCAGGCAAGAATGGATGGCAAGGCCCGCGCCGCATGGGCGAGAAGGGGGCGGGTGAACAGCAGCCCGATTCGCCAGCCGATCAGGGCATAAGCAATCGCCAATAGCCAGGGTGGCAAGGTGATGGCGATCCAGCCCTGACTGGTCAGGACGAGGCCGAGAACCAGCGGAATCAGCAAGGCTCCGCCCCGCAGCCCAAGGCGGCTGGCGAGCAATGGCCCCGACAGCACCAAAGCAAGCGTCTCGCAGAAAGACAGGCCGTCCAGCACGGGAAACCAGGTCACGCTGGTCGCGGCATGATGAAGGCTGGCGCCAAACAGTCTGGCGACCAGCGAGGCCACGGCCGCCACGATGGCAACCCGCAGATATTGCATGAAGGCCACCAATTGGACATCGGCCCCGTGGGCTTCCGCCATCACGGTCATGGCTGTCGCGGCGCCCGGACTCAGGCCCCAGAGCACGGTCGTTCCCGGCAGGATGCGCAGCCTGATCGCCAGCCAACCGAGAAACCCGCTGGCGGCGATCACCGATAGCCCACCCAGGATAAGAATGGGCCAATTGTCGAAGAGGATGCCGCCGACCATCGAGGGCAGCATCTTGGCGATCATGCCGCCGATCAATCCTTGGGCGAGGATGTAAGCGCGCGGTGGAATGCGCAGCGTGCCCCCGCTGACGGTCAAGACGACGGCGGCCAGGATCGCACCAAGCAGCAGCGCCGCAGGGACGCCGATCCAGGCCAGAAAAAGGTAGAAGCCAGCGGAAAGCCCAAGCAACACGCCCCATTGTCCGGCCAGAGGAAGCTTTCCCGGTTTGCAAGCGTCGATCATGACCGAAGGCTCCTGACGGCTGGAGAGATATGCGAGGGCTGCCTCGCCAATTAATTAGTAGAGGGCACCCTCGCATATGTCAATAACGGCTTTCTGACTGATCGGTTGGCCCTGGTCAGGGCGGGGCATTTTGTGCGAGGATGCCCTCTCTTTATGCATGTTTGTGAGGATGGTCTTTTCCATGGCGACGACGCCTTCCGCCAGCGCACGCGAACCCAAACGGCAACGCGGGCACCTTCGCGTCGCGGCGATCCTGGACGCCGGAGCCGAAGTGTTTTCGGAAAAAGGCTATGACGCCGCCACCATGACCGAGATCGCCGCGCGCTCGGGGACGGCCATCGGCTCGCTCTATCGGTTCTTTCCCTCCAAGGAATCCCTGGCCGACGCCTTGCTGTTCCAATACGCCCAGCAGGCATTAGACGGTCTTGCCGAACTGGGCGAGCGGGCGACGGACATGACCTTGGACGGTCTTGCCGGAGCGCTGGTCGATTTCCGGCTGGCGCTTCAGTCGCAGCGCAGCCTAGCCATTGCTCTGGCGGATTCGCGAAGCGGCAGCGACGGGAAGCGGGCGGAGTTTCGGGCGGCGATGCTGGACGGCATCGCCGCCATCTTGCGTAAAGCCATCCCGTCAGTGACCGAGGGCAAGTCCCAGGTCATGGCGGTCGTTCTGGTGCATATTCTCAAAGCGGTGGCCATGGCAGCCCAAGAAAAGCCTGCGTCACGCAGCATGCTTCTCGCTGAAATTCGTGACGTGGTCCGGCTCTACATGGCGTCGGCCCTGCGCGACAGCCTCGAATAGCCTCGGCCCGCACCCGTTCAAAGGGCCATGCCGCCCGATACCTCGATGCGCTGTCCGGTCATCCAGCGATTCTCGTCGGCCAGCAGGGCGGCGATCATCGGGCCGATGTCGTCGGGAACGCCGGCGCGGCCCATTGCCGTCACCGAGGCGACGAATTTGTTGACCTCGGGATTGTCGCGCACGGTGCCGCCGCCGAAGTCGGTTTCGATGGCGCCGGTCGCCACGGCATTGACGGCGATGCCGCGCGGCCCCAGTTCCTTGGCCAGATAGCGGGTGAGCACCTCGATCGCCCCCTTCATCGACGCATAGGCGGAATATCCGGGCAGGCTGAAGCGGGCGAGGCCCGAGGAGAGGTTGACGATCCGGCCACCATCATTGAGGAGCGGCAGCAGCTTCTGCGTCAGGAAGAACACCCCCTTGAGATGGATGTTGAACAACCGGTCGAAATCCGCCTCGGTCGTTTCGGCGAAGGGGGCGGAGTAACCGGTACCGGCATTGTTGACGAGATAGTCGAAGCGGTCGCGTCCCCAGGTCGCCTGCAAGGCTTGGCCGACCTCGGCCGCGAAACCGTCGAAGGAGGCGATGTCGCCGGTATCGAGTCGCAACGCTACGGCTTTGCCGCCCAGTGCCTGAATCGCCGCGACGGCGCTGGCGGCCTCGGTCTGATTGGCGTGATAGGTGATGACGCTGTCGACGCCCCGCTTGGCCAGGCTGAAGGCGGTGTTGCGGCCCAGGCCACGGCTGGCGCCGGTGACGATGGCGACTTTATGCGCTGTTTCGGTGGGCATGGCGGGGACTCCTGAACGGCATGATCGTTGACGCATTCTAGGCCCGGCATCGGCATGACGGGAATGCCGGAAGCCTGGAATATATTGCCTAATCCTCCAAGGAGCCTGGACGTGGCGGGAAGGAGGCTTGACTCCAAGGCTCCGATTGTCGGAACATAACAGGAACATCCGGAGTCCCCGCCCATGTCCGCCTCGCCCGACCTCACCCGTCTGCGCGCCCGTATCGCCGCCCTCGAGGGCGGCGGCAGTGAGGCCGTGGCCGGGGTGGTGCCGTTGGGGGTGGCGGAGATCGACGCGGTACTGCCGTGGGGCGGCCTGCCGTTGGGCTGCTTGCACGAACTGGCCCTGGGGCCGTCCGGCGAGGGCCTCGACGACGGCGCTGGCTTCGGTTTCGCCGCCCTGCTGATGGGGCGGTTGGCGGTCCAGGCGGGCAAGCCGGTGCTGTGGATCGGCTCGGGCGATCCGCCTTATGCCCCCGGTCTGGCCGCTCTGGGTCTGGCGCCGGAGCGGCTGGTGGTGGTGCGCCCCTATCGCGCCGCGCAAGCCCTGTGGGCGATGGAGGAGGGGCTGCATTGCCGGGCCTTGGCCGGGGTGTTGGCGGAGGCGTGGACGTTGGAGCTGACTCCGGTGCGGCGGCTGCAACTGGCGGCGCGCGCCTCCGGCGTGCCTGCCGTGGTGCTGAACCATGGCACGCCGACGGGGACGGCGGTGACGCGCTGGCGGGTGACGGGGGCGCCCAGCCGGTCGGATCCGGCGTTGGGCGTTGGGGCATGGTGCTGGCATGTCGAATTGCTGCGCTGTCGTGGTCGCGGGATCGACGAGCGGGGGCGTGTCGCCGCCTGGGATGTGGAGTGGAACGATGAAACGCGTGGTCTCCGTCTGGCTGCCGCTGCTGGCGACCGAACGGCTGCGCCGGACTGGTTCCGCGCCGCCGGATGATCGTCCTTTCGCCACGGCCACCTCCGGCGCGTTGCGCCGTATCATGGCGGTCAATACCGCCGGGCGGCGGGCGGGGATCACCGTTGGCATGAGCGTGGCCGACGCCCTGGCGGTGGCGCCGGGCGTGGTGCTCGCCCCCGCCGACCCGGCGGCGGATCGCGCCTTGCTGGATCGGCTGGCCGAGTGGTGCAGCCATTATACCCCCTGGGCGGCGACAGACGTCTGGACGGAAACCGTGGCCGGTGGCGGGCTGTGGCTGGAGATCACCGGCTGCGCCCATCTGTTCGGCGGCGAAGAGTCGCTGTTGGCGCATCTGTCGGGACGCTTGCGCCGCCTCGGCTTTTCCGCCCGCGCCGCCGTCGCCGATACCCCCGGTGCCGCCTGGGCCTGGGCGCGCTTCGGCGGGCGCGAGCGCTGTCTGCCCGCATCGGGCCAACGCGAGGCTTTGGCCGCGTTGCCGGTGGCGGCGTTACGGCTACTGCCGGCCACCGCCGCCACCCTGAGCGGTCTCGGCCTGCGCCGTATCGGCGCGCTCTATCCCTTGCCGCGCGCCGGATTGGCCGCGCGGTTCGGCCGCGAGGTGGCGCAGCGGCTGGATCAGGCCTTGGGGCACGCGCCCGAGCCGATCTCGCCGCGCCGCCCTCCCGT
>DATGZW010000103.1:0-5906 GCA_035297005.1 Patescibacteria group bacterium | reverse complement strand
AAAAGACCGATCAGACCGCCGAAGACCTGACGCGCCTGAACGGTGCCATCGACGGCCTGCGCCGCGCCATGCCGCCCGAAGGCACCATTCTGCGTCTGGCCGAACGCGCCGAGCAGGCCGAGAAGGCCGTGCGCGATGTCGCCGCCCAACAACAATCGGCGCAAGCGCTGCTACTGGTGGTCGGTCAGCTGCGCGAAGCCATCGATCGTGGCGATCCCTATGACATCGAGCTGCGCGCCGCCCGCCGCATCGCCCCCGCCGAGGAAGCCCCGTCGCTCGACGCCTTGACCGCCTCGGCCTCCACCGGTGTCGCCCGCCGCGACGCGCTGGTCGCCGACTTCCCGGCTCTGGCCAGCGCCATCGTCCGCGCCGAATTCGCCCCCGATGGCAATTTCTGGCAACGCGCGCTGAACAAGCTGACCGCGCTGGTCAATATCCGCCGTATCGATGGAACTGGCGCCGACACCGCCGCCATCGTCGCCCGCGCCGAAGCACGGGTGAAGGACGGCGATCTCGCCAAGGCGGTTCAAGAGTTGTCGGCATTGCAAGGCGCCCCAGCCCAGGTCGCCGCGCCCTGGCTCAAATCGGCCGGCGCCCGCGTCGCCGCCGACCGCACCCTGTCGCAACTGGCCGCCACCGCCGCCGCGCAAACGGTGGCCAAGGGCGGGTGAGGCAGGATCGGTGAATGCGACGATTCGGTTCAGCAACCGGAGCCCAACACCCTAGCCGACCGAAACGATTCCATCCGCATCGGCCGGATGCGGAGCAATGACGTAGCGCCCTTTACCGGCCTGTTTAGCCGTGTACATGGCATGGTCGGCGGCGCACAGCAGTTCCTCGGCGGTGCGGCCGTTGCCGGGGAACACCGCGATACCGACACTGCTGCCGATGCGGGCACTGATGCCGTCGAGTTCAAATGGCACCGACAAAGTAGCGATAACCTTAGCGGCAACGGTCAGGGCATCGACGGCATTGGCCGTGTCGGGCAGTACAATGACGAATTCGTCACCGCCCAGGCGGGCCACGGTATCGCTTTCGCGCACGCAGCCGCGCAGGCGCTCGGCCACCGCCACCAGCAAATGATCGCCAACCAGATGGCCGAACTTGTCGTTGACCGGCTTGAAGCCGTCCAAATCGAGGAACAACACCCCCAACCGCCCGCATTCGCGCGCCGTCTTGGCCAAAGCCTGCAACAGGCGGTCATGCAGCAAGGAACGGTTGGGCAGGCTGGTCAGCGCGTCGTAACTGGCGCGGAAGCGAATACGCTCGGCTTCCTGCTTTTCGTCGGTGATGTCGCTGAACACGCCCACATGATTGACCACCACGCCCTCGGCGTCGCGAATCAGCGACAGGGTCAGGCGTTGCACATAGACTTCGCCGTTCTTGCGGCGGTTCCACACTTCGCCGTGCCAATGGCCGGATTCCATCAACTCGTGCCACATGCCGCTGTAGAACAGCGGTTCATGGCGGCCCGACGACAGCGAATGCGGGTCGCGGCCCAGCACTTCGTGGAGGCTATAGCCGGTCACCCGCTCGAAGGCCGGATTGACAGCGATGATGTGGTTGGTGGCGTCGGTCACCATCATCGCTTCGTCGGTGGTCTCGAACACGGCGGCGGCCAGACGGTATTGGCGCTCGGCGATGATCCGCTCGGTGATGTCGCGGACGATGACTTCCGCCGCCGGCTTGCCCTTATGCACCACCGGAGCCACGGTGACTTCTGCGTCGATGCAGGTGCCGTCCAAACGCTTCAGCGTGCATTCCAGACGGGTCGGCTCGTCGCCCTCGCGGTGCTGGTGCTGCGATGAACCGACGGCACTCAACACCAATTCCTTGTTGGCGCCGTTGAACAATTGGCTTGGCTGCAAGCCGTGCAGTTCCTGGCGCCCGCTGGCGCAAAAGGTATTCACCGCGGCGACGTTGGCGAACACCACCGAATCGGCGGTACACAGCAGAATGGCGTCGGGCGAGACTTCGACCAGGGTGCGAAAACGTTCCTCGCTTTCGCGCAAGGCGCGGGCCGAGGCGCTGCGCTCGATAGCGTAGCGAATGGTTCGTTGCAGCAATTGCGAATCGTTGAAGCCCTTGACCAGATAATCCTGACAGCCGCGCTGCACCGCCATGGTGCCGGTGTCGCGGTCGTCCAGGCCGGTCAGCACGACGACCGGACAGTCCGGCCAAGCGCGCAAGATGGCATCGACGGTATCGGTGCCGTGACTGTCGGGCAGGCCCAGATCGGTAAGAACCACGTCGAAGGTCGCCGTCACCGTCAACGCGACCGCCTCTTTCAGCGTCGCCACCTGGGTGACCTGATAGGGTTGGTCGGCGTCCTCGGTCAATAGGATTTTGACCAAACGGGCGTCGCCGGGATTGTCTTCGACGAGCAACACGCGGATGGCTGTGCGCCCACGCGCTACGCTCCACCCGTCCATTGCACACTCCACAATCAGGTGTGGATCAGCCTTTGATCCACTGAGTTATAGTTTATCGCGTTAGGACTAGGTGAATACCAGAAAAATCTTAATCCACCTCAAGCAAATGGCTCCGCCCGGTTGTTTTATCACTTTTTTTAATCCGCTTCGCGGCCTCGCCAGATCACCCGATAAAGAGAACAGACGTAGAGTCTATAGGTACAAAAAAGGGGGCCGAAGCCCCCTTTTCCGTATCAGACCGCAGACAAACGCTGCAAGGCGTCGGAGAGCTTGGCTTTCGCCACCATCCATTCCTCGCGGCGTTCGCGTTGTTCTTCGACCACCTCGGGGCGGGCCTTGGCGACGAAGGCTTCGTTGCCCAGCTTCTTATCGACCTTGTCAATTTCACCGGAAAGCTTGGCGATTTCCTTGGTCAGGCGAGCCTTTTCCTGGTCCAAATCGATGACCCCGGCCAACGGCAACACGATGGTCGCTTCATCGACCACCACCTGCACCGCGCCCTTGGTCGGCGCCTCGTCGATGGCCTCGATCGAGGCGGCGCGAGCCATCTGGGCGATGATGCCGTGATGGGTGGACAGTCGCACGCGGGTAACATCCGACGCGCCCTTGACCAGCAACGGCAGCTTGGCCGAAGGCGGCACGTTCATCTCGGCGCGCACGGCGCGGATGCTGGATATCAGCTTGACCAGCCAATCCATCTCGGCTTCGGCTTCGGCGTCATGCACGCGCAGGCTCGGCCACTGCGAGGAAATCAGCGGCGTGGCGCGGGTTTCGGCCAGTTGGCCCCACAGCTCTTCGGTGATGAAGGGCATGAAGGGATGCAGGATGTGCAGGATCTGATCCAGCGTCCAGGCGGCGGTGGCGCGGGTTTCGGCCTTCGCGGCCTCGTCGGTGCCCTGGAAGATCGGCTTGGCGAATTCCAGATACCAGTCGCAGAAGGTGTTCCACACGAATTGATAGGCGGCGTTGGCGGCGTCGTTGAAACGATAGCCGTCGAGCGCCTGAATGATGCGCCCTGACGCCTCGCCCAGCTTTACCGCGATCCAGCGGTTGACGGTTTCCTTGGCGACGCCGGGGTCGAATCCTTCGACCGGGGCGCAGTCGTTCATCTGGCAGAAGCGCGCGGCGTTCCACAGCTTGGTGGCGAAGTTGCGATAACCCTCGACGCGGCCTTCGGCCAGCTTGATGTCGCGCCCTTGGGCAGCCAGTGCCATCAAGGTAAAGCGCAAGGCGTCGCAGCCGTACTTGTCGACCAGTTCCAGAGGATCGATGACGTTGCCTTTCGACTTCGACATCTTCTGGCCCTTTTCGTCGCGGACCAACGGGTGGATATAGATGTCCTTGAACGGCACATCGCCCATGAAGTGGATGCCCATCATCATCATCCGGGCGACCCAGAAGAAGATGATGTCGAAGCCGGTGACCAGCACATCGGTCGGGTAATAGCGGTCCAATTCCGGAGTCTGTTCCGGCCAGCCGAGCGTCGAGAACGGCCACAGCGCCGAAGAGAACCACGTATCCAAAACGTCGGTGTCGCGGGTCAATTCGACCGGCTGGCCGTAATGCGCGTCGGCGGCGGCTTGGGCTTCCTCGACGGTCTGTTCGACGAAGAATTTACCGTCCGGGCCGTACCACGCCGGCACCTGATGACCCCACCAAATCTGGCGCGAGATGCACCACGGCTGGATGTTGCGCATCCATTCGAAATAGGTGTTTTCCCAATGCTTGGGCACGAAGCGGGTCTTGCCGGTCTCCACCGCTTCGATGGCCGGCTTGGCCAAAGTGGCGGCATCGACGAACCATTGATCGGTCAGCCACGGTTCGATAACCACGCCGGAGCGGTCGCCATAGGGCATTTGCAACGTATGCGGCTCGATCTTGACCAACAGGCCCAGTTCCTCGAACTCGGCAACGATTTGCTTGCGGGCGTCGTAGCGGTCCAGGCCTTGGTAACGCTCGGGGGCGTTTTCGTTGATCTTGGCATTGAGGTCGAGCACGTTGATCAACGCCAGATCATGGCGGCGGCCAACCTCGAAATCGTTGAAGTCGTGCGCGGGCGTGATCTTGACGGCGCCGGTACCCTTTTCCGGGTCGGAGTACTCGTCGGCGACGATAGGGATCAGACGATCGACGAGCGGCAGGCGAACGAACTGGCCAACCAGATCCTGATAGCGCTCATCGTCGGGATGCACGGCGACGCCGCTGTCGCCCAGCATGGTTTCCGGGCGGGTGGTGGCGACGGTGATGAAGCGGCCGGGCTGACCCTCCACCGGATAGTTGAGGTACCACATGCTGCCCTGCACTTCGCGCGGCTCGACCTCAAGGTCCGAGATGGCGGTGTGCAGCTTGGGATCCCAATTGACCAGACGCTTATCGCGATAGATCAGACCCTGCTTGTAAAGCTCGACGAACACCTTACGGACGGCGGCGGACAGCCCCTCATCCATGGTGAAGCGCTCGCGCGCCCAATCGGGCGAAGCGCCCAGGCGGCGCAGCTGACGGGTAATGGTGCCGCCGGATTCGGCCTTCCACTGCCACACCCGCTCGATGAATTTCTGCCGGCCCAGATCGTGGCGAGTCAAACCCTCGCCGGCCATCTGGCGCTCGACCACCATCTGGGTGGCGATGCCGGCATGGTCGGTGCCGGGCTGCCACAAGGCATCGCGGCCGATCATGCGGTGAAAGCGGATCAGCACGTCCTGCAAGGTGAAGGTCAGCGCGTGGCCCATATGCAGGCTGCCGGTCACGTTGGGCGGCGGCATCATGATGGTATAGGGCGCGGCGTGCGAGTCGCATTGCGCGGCGAACACGCCGGCGTTTTCCCAATCCTGGTAATGCTTGGGCTCGACCTCGCCGGGCCGATAGGTCTTGTCCAGCATCGCCTGCTGCGCCTCCGATAACTCGATGAAAATGGATACGGCGGCCCCGCCATCAGACGGGGCCGCCGGGGTTTCGTCCAAGACGGTCGTTTTAGAGCTTTTCAGCCCTGTTGACCATTCTTTCGATCTCTTTTTTGACGATCCGCTCGATCATGTAGGGCAGGTTCTGGTCGAGCCAGTCCTTGATCAGCGGCTTGAGGATCTCGCGCACGATGTCTTCGAGCGTCAGACCGCCATTGCCCAAGCCCATACCACGGTCGCGGGCGACGGCGCGGGCCAGATCGGCAATCGCCGAGGCCGAGGCATCCTGCACCGGCGGGGCCAGGATGCTTTCCTCGTCCGGCTCCACCGGACGGAAACGCATACGCGGCGGCGGTTCCGGCTCCGGGTCGAAATCGTAATGAAGCGGCTCCGGTTCCCGATAGGGTTCCGGCTCCGGCTCCGGCTCCGGCTCGGGGTCGTCCAGATACAGCTCGCGCTCGTCCTCGGCGACCATTTCGTCGGTCAGTTCGAGAACATCCTCCTCCGGCTCCGGTTCAGGCAGGAAAACGGGTTCCGGCTCGGGCTCGGGCTCAGGTTCCGGCTCGGGTTCCGG
>DATGZW010000102.1:0-5170 GCA_035297005.1 Patescibacteria group bacterium | reverse complement strand
CCAGAACACCGGGGCGACGACGCCGTCGGCGAAGTTCTCGGCGCAGGATTCGATGGCGGCGCGGGCAACGCCGGCTTCGTCCAGGCTGTCGGGATCGCGTCCGACGATCTTGGCGACCTCGCGCCGGCCACCCTCCAGCCCGCCTTTTTCCAGTCCGACGGCGACGGCGCGCACATGAGCGTACAGGCTGCGTTGGGCAATCAATGTCCACACCAGCACCACTTCAAGCACTCCGCCCCAGGTGGTGGTGCGGCGCAGTGCGGTGACGCCGGCGCCGATGGCCACGGCAGCCAGAACTAGCCCGGCGGCGACCAAGGCCCCGCGCAAGCGGCGGTCGCGGTCGCTGCGGGTTGGGCGGTTGAGTTTGCGCTCAAGAAAATCGATGGCGCGGCCGATCAGCGCCACCGGATGGGGCAGGGCGCGCCACAGCGCCGGGGGGTCGCCGATCAGGCCATCGATGACCAGGGCGAACAACAGGATCAGCAGCGGATCGACCGCTCCGCCCGATGCGTGCAAGGGAAACATCCGCCCACAATGAGCGCGCCCGCCGGCTCCGTCAACCGGCGAGACAAACGCGCCCGCGCGACATATAGTGCCTCGCGCCGCCCCAGGGCGTAGACCGGGCGAGCCACATCGACAACCGCCCAGAGGCAAGGACCAGGCGAGATGAGCAAGAAAACAGCCGTCATGATTTGCGGTCACGGCAGCCGCGACGTTGAAGCGATCCAAGAATTCGACCTTCTGGCCCACCATTTGCGCCAGCGTCTGCCGCATTACGATGTGGAAAGCGGATTCCTTGAATTCGCCCGTCCGGTGCTGCGCGAAGGCTTCGACAAGCTGACCGAGCGCGGGGCCGAACGCATTCTGGCGCTGCCGGCCATGCTGTTTGCCGCCGGTCATGTGAAGAACGATCTGCCGTCCGAGGTCAACGCCTTCGCCGCCGACCATCCCGAACTGGATGTCGATTACGGGCGCGAACTGGCCGTCGATTTGAAGCTGCTGCGCGTCGCCAGCGAGCGCATCGCCGCCGCCGAGCAGGCCTCGACCCGCAAGACCGACCGCGCCGAGACCCTGCTGATGGTGGTCGGGCGCGGCACCAACGATCCCGACGCCAATTCCAATATCTCCAAGGTCGCCCGCATGCTGTGGGAAGGCATGGGTTTCGGCTGGGCCGAGGTGTCCTATTCAGGCGTTGCTTCGCCGCTGGTCGATGCCGGCTTGGACCACGCGGTGAAGCTTGGCTACAAGCGCATCATCGTGTTCCCCTATTTCCTGTTCACCGGCATCCTGGTCAAGCGCATCTATGAATGGACCGACGAAGCGGCGGTCAAATACCCCGATGTCGAGTTCCTCAAGGCGGGCTATCTGCGCGATCATCCGCTGGTCATCGACGCCTTCGTCGAGCGCCTGAGCGAACTCGTCGATGGCAATGCGGCGATGAACTGCCAGCTGTGCAAATACCGCGAACAGGCCATCGGCTATGAACGCGACGTCGGCGCGGTGCAGGAAGGCCACCACCATCATGTGCGCGGCATCGGCACCGATGGCGATCACGGCCATGATCATGGGCACGACCACGGGCATGACCACCACCATGGTCACAGCCATGACCACGGCCACGAGCATTAAGGCTGTCATGACCGCTGGCGACTACATCCGCGACCCCGCCGCCATCTATGCCTTGTCGTTCTCCATCATCCGCAGCGAAGCCGATCTGACGCGCTTCGCCGGGGTGATGGAGGATGTGGCTGTGCGGGTCATCCACGCCTGCGGCATGCCGGAAGTCGCCGCCGACCTCAGCTTCTCGCCCGGTGCCGCCGAGTCCGGGCGGGCGGCGTTGCTGGCGGGCAAGCCGGTGCTGGTCGATGTGCAGATGGTCGCGCATGGGGTCATCCGCGCCCGTCTGCCCTCTGCCAATCCGGTGGTGTGCAGCCTCGACGATCCGCGCGCGGCTCCCTTGGCGGCACAACTCGGCACCACCCGCAGCGCCGCCGCCATCGAGCTGTGGCGCGAGCAATTGGACGGGGCCGTGGTCGCCATCGGCAACGCCCCCACCGCGTTGTTCCATTTGCTGGAGATGATCAAATCCGGCGGACCGCGACCGGCGGTGATCCTTGGCTTTCCGGTCGGTTTCGTCGGCGCCGCCGAATCGAAAGAGGCGCTGATCGCCTCGGGCCTGCCGCATATCGGCCTGCGTGGCCGGCGCGGCGGCAGCGCCATGGCCGCCGCCGCCGTCAATGCCTTGTCGGGAGCCAACACATGACCAAACCCTGGCTGTCGGTGGTCGGCATCGGCGAGGACGGGATGGAGGGATTGTCTCCCGCCGCCCGCGCCTTGATCGACACCGCCGAGGTGATCGCCGGCGGCGAACGCCATCTGGCCTTGCTGCCCGCCAGCCATTCCGTGCGCTTGGTGTGGGCCTCGCCGTTTTCCGATAATTTCGGACGGCTGGAGGCTTTGCGCGGGCGGCGCGTCTGCGTGCTGGCGAGCGGTGATCCCATGTGGTTTGGCATCGGTGCGACTTTGGTGCGGCGCTTTCCCGCCGATCAAGTGACGGTGCTGGCGCATCCCGGCGCCTTCAGCCTAGCGGCGGCGCGCATGGGCTGGGCCTTGCACGATACGGTTTGCCTGACCATCCATGGCCGCCCGCTGGCGGCGCTGTCCCTGCATCTGGCCCCGAACGCCCGTCTGCTGGTGCTGTCGGAAGACGCCTCCTCGCCGGCCAAGGTGGCGGCGTTGCTGGCGGAAGCCGGGTATGGGAAAAGCCGGATTTTCGTGCTGGAACGCCTGGGCGGCCCGCAAGAGCGGCGGTTCTCCGCCCTGGCTTGCGAATGGCAGGCCGAGCCGGGCGAGGATTTGAATATCTTGGCCATCGACGTGCATGCCGATACGGGGACAATGGTCCTTGGCCGCGCGCCCGGTCTGCCCGACGAGGCCTATCTGCATGACGGCCAATTGACCAAGCGCGAAGTCCGCGCCGTCACTCTGTCGGCCCTGGCTCCGTGGCCGGGGGCGTTGTTGTGGGATGTCGGGGCCGGCTGCGGCTCGGTCGCCATCGAATGGGCGCGGGCCGGTGGCCGCGCCGTCGCCATCGAACGCGATAAGACGCGCGGCGATATGATTGCCCGCAACGCGGCGGCGCTCGGCGTGCCGCAGATTCCCGTGGTGTTGGGCGATGCGCCTGCCGTGCTGAGCGAGATCGACTCGATCCCCGACGCCATCTTCATCGGCGGCGGCGTCTCGGGTGAGGGCGTATTGGACGCCTGCTGGAAAGCGCTGAAGCCGGGCGGGCGTCTGGTCGCCAACGCCGTCACGTCCGAGGCGGAAACCGCGCTGACGGCGTGGCAGGCCCGTCATGGCGGCGAGTTCTGCCGCATCGCCGTGTCGCGCCTGTCGCCGACGGGACGCTTCCATTCCTGGCATCCGCTGATGCCGGTCACGCAATATCTTGGGATCAAACGATGAGCGGCACTCTTTACGGCATCGGCGTCGGTCCCGGCGATCCCGAACTGCTGACCCTGAAAGCGGCGCGGTTGCTGGGGCGGATTGCGGTGGTGGCCTATCCGGCGCCGCTGCAGGGCGACAGTCTGGCGCGCAGCATTGCCGCTCCGCACCTGACCGCCGTCACCGACGAGATCGCCCTGCGCATGCCGTTCGACCCGGAAAAGCGCGCCGACGACGTCTATGACAGCGGGGCCGAAGCGATCGCCGTGCATCTGGCCGCCGGCCGCGATGTCGCCGTGCTGTGTGAAGGCGATCCGTTCTTCTTCGGCTCGTTCGTCTATCTGTTCGCCCGCCTGAGCGAGCGCTTCCCGGTCGAGGTGGTGCCCGGCGTGTCCTCGGTGATGGCCTGCGCCGCCGTGCTTGGCCATCCGCTGACGGCACGCGATGACGCCCTGACGATCATCCCGGCCCCGCGCCCGGAAGACGAGATCGAGCGCCTGCTTGAAGGCAGCGAAGCCGCCGCCATCATGAAACTGGGCCGCCATTTGCCCAAGGTGGTCCGCGTGCTGGAGCGCCTGGGCCTGACCGACAAAGCCGTCTATATCGAACGCGCCGGCCAGCCCGGCCAGCGCATGCGGTCCTTGGCCGAAGCCGCCGCCGAGGGCGCGCCGTACTTCGCCATGATTTTGGTACACAAAAGGGGAAAAGCGTGGATTTGAACAAGCAACGGATCGCCGTCGTCGCCGTTACCGCTGCCGGGTTTGAGACCGCGCAAAGGATCGTCGCCGCCCTGCCGGGGGCCGAGCTGCATGGCCGCGAAGGCCGCATTGCCGAATGCGACGTCAGCTTCGCCGAGACCACCGATCATGTGCGGGCGCTGTTCAGCCAGGGCGTCGCGGTGATCGGGGTCTGCGCCGCCGGGATTTTGATCCGCTCCGTCGCGTCGATTCTGCGCGCCAAGATGGCCGAGCCGCCGCTGCTGGCGGTATCGCCCGATGGCGCTTCGGTTGTGCCGCTGCTGGGCGGGCATCATGGCGCCAACCGTCTGGCCGTCGGCATCGCCGCCGCTTTGGGCGGTCATGCCGCCGTCACCACCGCGGGCGATGTGGTCTTGGGTCTGGCGTTGGACGATCCGCCACGCGGCTGGCGCGTCGGCAATCCCGAAGCCGCCAAGCCGGTTACGGCGGCGTTGCTGGCCGGCGACAAGGTGCGCCTGGAAGTCGAAACCGGCGAGGCCGGCTGGCTGGTCGCCCCGACTCTGGGGAACGAGGGCGAACTGGGCATCCGCGTGACCGACCACGACGTCGAAGGCGATGACGAGTTGATCCTGCACCCGCCGGTGCTGGCGTTGGGCGTCGGCTGCGAACGCAATACCGATCCGGCGGAGCTGTCGGCGCTGGTGCGCGACACCTTGGCCGAGGCCGGGCTGTCGGCGGACGCGGTGGCGGTGGTCACCTCGCTCGACCTTAAGGCCGACGAAGCAGCCGTACATGCCTTGGCCGCCGAATTGGGCGTGCCGGCGCGGTTCTTCTCTGCCGCCGAGTTGGAAGCGCAGGCTCCACGCCTGTTGACGCCGTCGGATGTGGTGTTCAACGAGACCGGCTGCCACGGCGTCTCCGAAGGCGCGGCTCTGGCCGCTGCCGGCGCGGACGGCGAATTGATCGTCGCCAAGGCCAAATCGGCGCGCGCCACCTGCGCCGTTGCCCGCGCCTTGTTCATCGATCCG
>DATGZW010000101.1:0-3183 GCA_035297005.1 Patescibacteria group bacterium | reverse complement strand
AAGCCGCGCCTGGAGGACCGTGTCCAAGCCGAGGTCATCGCCCGCGCCGCCGAAGGCTGGAGCGGACCGCTGACGGTGGTCACCGAGGATAAACGCCAGTCGCCGCCGCGCCTGTTCGATCTTCCGGCCCTGCAAAAAACCTGCTCGGCCCGCTTTGGCTGGACCGCCGACAAGACCTTGGAGGTGGCCCAGGATCTGTATCAGAACCATGGCCATCTGCTTACCTATCCGCGCGCCGAAAGCCGGTACTTGGCAGAGGCGCAAATCGGCGACGCCCAGACCCTGACCGAGCGGCTGAGCGGGGTTTACGGACTGTCGGCGATCGTTCCAGTGATCCGGCGCGGCAAGGACGGCGTCTATAGCGACAAGGGGCTGGAGGGAGTCAGCCATCATGCGGTGATCCCCAACGTCAACGGCGATCTGAGCAAGCTGGCGGCGCTCGACGCCGACGGGCGGCGGCTGTTCGATCTGGTCGCCAAGGCCTATCTGGCGGCGCATCACCCCGACCATCTGTACCGTCAGACGACGGTCACCGCGCTGGTGGAGGGGTATCTGTTCCGCGCCACCGGGCGCATCACCACCTCGCCCGGCTGGACGGCGATCTATGACGACCGCGCCGACGACGAAGGCGGCGAGGCGGCCGAGGCAGAGCAGACCCTGCCGCCGCTGATCAACGGCGATCCCGCCCAGTTGAGCGCCGCCAAGGTCGAGGCCAAGCGCACCAAACCGCCGCCGCGCTATACCGAGGGCACGCTGATTCAGGCCATGCAGGAATCCTGGCGCTTCATTCCCGACAGCCGCCCGGATCTGCGCGAACGCCTGCGCGACGCCAAGGGCATCGGCACGCCGGCGACGCGGGCCGAGGTTATCAAAGGGTTGAAGCGGCAAGATATGCTGGCGGCCAAGGGCAAGCTGGTGGTGCCGAGCGACCAGGGCATGTCGTTGTACAAGCTGCTGGCCGAAGCGGCGCCGCGCCTTGTCGATCCGGGGGTGACGGCGTTATGGGAATTGCGGCTGGACCAAATCCTGCTGGGGCGGGTCACCGCCGATCAGGTCATCCAGGAAATCGCCCATGAGGCGGAAAAGGTCGTCGCGGCGCTGACGCGGCGGGTCGCCGAGGGTAATCTGTCGCTGTTGGCCGGAAGCGGGCGCTTCGGCGCGGGCAAACAGGCTGGTCTGTCGCCGCGCCTGAGTGCTCAGGCGGGCCGCGCCCCGACCGACAAGCAGGTGGCCTTCCTGACCAAGCTGAGCAAGGAAAAGGCGGCGCCGATTCCCGCCGGGACGCTGGACGACATGGCCCGCACCTCGGCGATGATCGATCACCTGATGGGCAAAGGCCCCAAGCTTAAAGCCAAAGCGCCGAAACGCGCCGCCGCCCCGCGCCGCACGCCGCGCAAGGCGCGGGGCGACGCTCCGGCTCAGGCGGAGACGGCTTGAAGCTGGACCCCCAGGCGCACACAGCCCCAATGCGTACCGTCCACGGTGATCGGGGCGTCTATTTCCTTGAGGACCGTGACCTGCCCCTGACCCATGTTGCGGGCATAGGTTTGGGTCAGTACGGGAGCGGTGCTGCGTCCGGCTAGGATGCCGGTGCGGTCGTCATAGATGCGGCGGTTGCGGGTGTTGGCGTGGTTCCATTCGGGCTGGCCGGGCCGTTGCGGGGCCGAGTATTTGGCGTTGTGGGTGGCGATATAGCCGTTTCGGTCGGCGACGCAGCAAAACGCGATTAGCGGATTGGCTGCCAGCGGCGGTTCCAGCAGCGCTGGCAATATGCGATCGGTGAGGACGCCGTGCTTGGCTAGGTATTGCGCCGGTTCGGTGTTGGCCAGCGGTGTATAGATGGTGTCGAACAGCTCTTTCTTGGTCAGCACTCCGTCGCGTAGCGCGCGCTCCATCGCCGCGCTGGCATCGCGGGCGACCTGTTGCGCAGTGGCGATCAGCGGTTGGGCGGCAGCCTCGGCTCGCCTCATCACCTCGGTCAGAGCCGTCACATGCGCCTCGTCGATCGACAGGAAGCGGATGTGAAGACCCAATTGGCTGTCGACCAACAGCTGGAACTGGATATGGCCGACGCCCTGCAACTCCAGTTCACCATTTCCCGCCGAATGCTCGGGCGGGTTGGCGGTCACCAGCAACGCGCCGCTGGTGGAGACATCGCCGGTGTGGCCGGAAAAACGATGGCCGTCGAGAGTGGCGGTGAAGGGAATGGCGACCGGCACCCGATCCGAAGCACGGCGGTCGCCGCCGCACGAGGTGCGCAGGATGATGTTCAGCCGCCGCTGCAAGGCGTTGATGTCGCGGCTGACCAGACAGGACAACTCGTTGACCTTGCTGGCGGTCATGCCGGTCAGTTCCGAGCCTTGCAACATTGCCTTCACGGTCTCGCCGACCGACCGCGTGTGTCCGGCGGCGAGGACGGCGCTTTGCATGATTTCGGCGGTGGCTTGGCGTTGCTCGTCGGTGGCGTGGGCGACCTGCGAGGATATGGCGTCGATGTCGCGGATGGTCATCGCCACCGTCTCGACTGTCTTGACTGCGTCACGGGTGGTGTCGCCAATTTGCCGGGCCTGGGCGCTGACCATGCCGATGGCGTCTTCGGTCTGGTGGGCCAAGTCCTTGACTTCGCTGGCGACCACGGCGAAGCCGCGTCCGGCCTCGCCGGCGCGGGCCGCTTCGATGGTGGCGTTCAGCGCCAACATGCGGGTCTGGCCGGCGATGGCCTTGATCAGCGCGACGACGTCGTTGATGCGTGTCGTCGTTTCGGTCAGACCGCCGACGCTCTGGCTGGCCAGATCGACGTTGCGGCGGGCGTCCTCGGCCAGACGCGAACTATCCTGGACGCGGGCGGTGATGTCCCGGCTGGACGCTTCCAACTGGCCGGTGGCTCCGGCGACCGTTTCGACATTGCCGCTGGTGGTCTCGACGGCCAGCGCCACGGCACGGGCCATCGCTTGCAGGTCGGCGGCGGTTTCGGAAAGCTGGGTCGCGCCTTCGGTCAAGCGTTGGGCTTGCAACGAGATGTCGCCGACGGTGGTCGCGACCTCGCCTTCCAGCGATTCGCTGAGGGTCAGCATCTCCGAGCGCAGATGCTCCTGGGCGCGCACTTGCAGGTCTTCATTGGCCAGTTTCAACAGCGCAGCCTCGGCTGCGCCTTGGCGGAGAAAATCAACCGAGCGGGCCATC
>DATGZW010000100.1:0-2176 GCA_035297005.1 Patescibacteria group bacterium | reverse complement strand
AATCATGTCGGGGCTGGTCCGCACGTCCAACACGCTTTGGAACGGCAAGGCGACGCCCCGGTACAGCCCCAGCAGGTCGAAGGGACTCTCCAGATCCATCTCGTCCTCGGTGTCCTCGTCGGGGAAGTCCTCGACGGAGATGACGACGCTGCCGACATGACGGCGCAGCGTCTCGGGGATGCGGGCCAGCTCGGCGGTGGCGATCTGGTGGAGTTCGGCCAAAGTGGGTGGCGTGGTGTGGCGAGTGGTCATCTTATGACCTTAACGCGCCTTGATGCTCCCGCCAAGGACACCCATTGTCAATACATCATCCCGATGCACAGGCGGAGGTCGCATGGCTGTCAAACTCTCTCCGGCCGACCGTGCGGCGATGGCCGTGGTGCTGCCCGACTGGCGCTTGGTAGAGCACCGCGACGCCATCGGGCGGGCATTTCGCTTCGGCGATTTCGCCGAGGCGTTTTCCTTCATGACCCGCGTCGCCCTGATTGCCGAGCGGATGAACCATCATCCCGAATGGAGCAACGTCTATAACCGGGTCGAAATCGTCCTGACCACCCACGATGCCGGCGGGCTGTCGGCCAACGACATCGCCCTGGCCCGCGCCATTGATGCCGTCATCGGCTCGGGCACCCGCAAACAGGCGTGACCTCGGGCGCTGATTTACACGGGCCGGCTGGCGTGGGATTATGCCTGTCTCTCTTGTCGAGATCCCTGTTCGAGTTTCCCTCCCATGCCCCGTTCCAGCCTGACCGCCGTTATCGCCCTGTTCGCCTTTGCCGTCGCGGCCGCGCCGCTGGCCGCGCCCGCCTTCGCCGAAACCGCCGGAGCCCAGGCGATGGCGCGCGGTGAATATGCCCGCGCGGTGAAAGAGATCACCGTAGCCGCCAAGGCCGGCGATGCGCAGGCGCAACTGGATCTCGGCATGGCCTTGATCGAGGGCAAGGGCATCAACGCCGATCCGGTCCAGGCCTATAAATGGATCAAGCAGGCTGCCGCCAAGGAACTGCCCGAAGCCGAATATCAGGTCGGGCAGATGGAGGAGGAGGGCTTAGGCACCGACAAGAATCCCCCCGATGCTGCCGATTGGTATCGCAAGGCGGCGCAGCACAACAGCGTGCCGGCGATGTTCGCCCTGGGTGAACTCTACCGCACCGGCGAATCGGTGGGGCGCGACGAGGCGCAGGCGGCGCGCTGGTATCGTCCGGCGGGCGACCGCAACGATATCGACTCTCAGTTGGCGCTGGGCAAGCTGTACCGCGACGGCGTCGGCTTACCGAAGAACCTGAACGAGGCGGCGGTGTGGTTCCGCAAGGCGGCGCAGTTGGGCAGCCCGGAGGGACGCTATCTGTTGGCTTTGCTGCTGCTCGACGACAACGCCGACGGCGCCATCAGCCATGCTCCGTCGCGCAATAGCGTCGAGGCGATGGACTGGCTGCGCGCCGCCGCCGACCAGAACTTTCCGCCGGCCGAGCTGTATCTGGGGCTGGCCAATCTGAATGGCATCGAGGCGGGGTTGGACCCGCTGACCGGCGTCGGCTATCTGCAACGCGCCGCCGATCAGGCCGAGCCGCAGGCTCTGCATCAATTGGGCAAGCTGTATGCTCAGGGCCGCATGGTGCCGGAAGATCCGGTGCGGGCTTATATGTACCTGGATCTGGCCGCCGAGTTGGGCGACGAAAGCGCGACCCCCGACCGCGACGAGTTGGGGCGCCTGCTGTTGCCGCCGCAGCAGCAGGCGGCTACACGCAGGGCGCGCGAGTGGAAGGACATGCGGGGTCTGTAAACGCGGGCCTCGTCCGCCGTCAGATTTCGGTCAGGATGGCCTCGGCGGTAGCGGCGGCGCTTTTCGCCCGTGCTCCGTGGCGCAGGATATAGAAGGTGCTGGCGATGATCAGCACCGCGCCCGCCAGCATGCTGGAATCCGGAGCCTCGGCGAAGAAGATGTTGCCGATCACTCCCGCCCATAGCAGTTGGGTGTAATCGACTGGTGAGACGACGGTGGCCTCGCCGATCTGATAGGCGCGGAAGATGCAATATTGGGCGGCGCTGGCCAGGACTCCGACCGCCACCAGCCAGGCCATCTGCACCAACGTCGGCATCTGCCACACCGCCAGCGCCGGCGCCGACGTGCCCGCCGCCGAGGCTAGGGTGAACCAGAACAGCAGCGTCACCGGCT
>DATGZW010000099.1:0-4431 GCA_035297005.1 Patescibacteria group bacterium | reverse complement strand
AGGGTGTCCTTGTCCGACAGGCGCTTGGCCTGGACCGTCAGATTGCCCTTTGCGATCTCTTCGGCCACCTTTGCACTGGCATTCAAGTTGGCGGTCATGCCGTTGAGGGCGTTGACCAGATCCTTGACCTCGTCGTTCGAGGACACGTCGATCTTCTGACCCAGATCGCCGATGGCGACCGCATTGGCCAGTTCAACCGCCTTGCCCAACCCACGGCTCAGCGAGACCGCGATAAAGGTGGCAGCACTCAGGGCAATCAGAATCGACACGCCCACCATCACCATCAACTGGGTGCGGATGGTCTGATAGGTGGTGGTGGCGTTGTCGGTTTCGCCCTTCATGAAGGTTTCGGCGTTGGTGACGATGTCCTTCGCCTGCTCATCGGCCTGATTAATGGCGGCACGAGCTTCGGTCGTCGAAATATCGAAGGCGTGAGCGGCACTGTTCTGGCGGTCAAACACCGCGACCACGTCGCGGATCTTCGCCCATTTGTCAAAGTTGTCGCTGAACACCTCCACGGCGTGGCGGTCGTCGGAACCAACCAGACCCGCCAGAACATCACGCAATTTACGCGAGGTCTCATAGGCCGCCGCCGCTTCGGCCAAACCTTTCTCAGTGCCGGCGTCGGTGCTTTCGGCGATCGAATCTCGCTCGGCCCGCAGGACCACCGCATTCGACCAAATGATCTTCTGGGCAATCAGGCCGATATAGACCTTGTCCGCCGGCAACTTGCCGCCCGCCTGCTCGACCCGGTCGATGAGCGGCTTCAGCGCGGCGTTGGCGGCATCGCGGGCCACCTGCCCCTCTTCGGACTTCGCCGTTGCCTTCGGCGTCGAATTCATCTTGCCATAGGCGCGGATTTTATCTTCCGCCGTATACAGATGCTCCAACGAGGCGACATAGCTATCCAGCTTGCGGCGGCCTTCCTCGCTGCTGATATCGCGTAATTTATCGACCACCGCCTTTTCGTTCACCCGCTCGGCGACAAGCAACGCGTCATATTTGGCTATGCCATCATCCGTGGTTTCCAAGATGATATTTTTCTCGGCGCGGATGATCTTACCCAGCGTGATATCGGCTTCCTCTGCCAGCTTGACCCTTTGGCTGCCCAGATTGGCCAAACGATCGGCCACAGCGTTGAGGTCGCCGATGCCGTTGATGGCGAGCACCGCCGACACCACCAGCAGCAGGATGATCACGCCGAAGGCGGCGGCCAGTTTCAATTTTACGGAAATACGCATTATTGGTTCCCCCCTGTGAGAGAGTCTTGTTTGTGTTCAGCCCACGCCCACGCTGTCGGCGATGTCGAAGAGTCGTTCTATTTTCAACACGATGATGAAATTCTGCCCGCGTTTGCCGATGCCGTGGATGAACTCCTTGCGGATGGTGAGGCCGATACTGGGAGCCTCTTCCATGGCGGCAGCGGCGATTTGGGTGACTTCGTAAACTTTGTCGACCACCACGCCGACGCTCAGCGGCTCGTCGTCGAGGCGCAGGTCGAGCACGACGATGCGGGTGTCGATGCTGGCGGCGCGGCGCTCCAGGCCCAGCTTGGGGCCGAGGTCGCACAGCGGCACCACTTTGCCCCGCACATTGATCAGCCCCCCCATGGAGGGGCGGCTGTTGGGCACCTCGGTCACCGGCACCATGTCGAGAATCTCACGCACCAGCCCCGCCTCGACGGCGAACATCTCGCCATCAAGGGCGAAGGTCAGAACTTCCAGGTCGCCGGTCATCACATCGTTGTCCATGCTGCCCCCTTATCCCGCCAGCCGCCGGTCTTCTTCGCGCCCTTGGCCACAGGCGACCAGATGCTCGACATCGAGAATCAGCGCGACGGCGCCATCGCCCAGGATGGTCGCCCCAGAAAAGGCGTCGATGTCGGCATGCAGGCAGGACAGCGACTTGATCACCGTCTGGTGTTCGCCGATCACCTGATCGACCACCAGCCCGACGCGGCGCCCCGACACCGACACCACCACCACCTTTTGATAGCGGTCGGGCGGCGGGACGGTAGAGAACATCTCGCGCAGGCGCAGGAACGGCACCAGATCGCCGCGAATGTTCAGGAAGCTGCGGCCCCGTGAATGGGCATCGGCTTCGGCCGTCAACTCGACGCATTCCTCGACATCGGCCAGCGGGATGACGAAGCGCCCCTTGCCGACCCGCACCAGCAGGCCGTCGATGATGGCCAAAGTCAGCGGCAGGCGGACGGTCACGCAAGCGCCACCGTGGCTTCCGTTCCCGATATCGACGGTGCCGCGCAAGGCTTCGATGCCGCGCTTGACCACATCCATGCCGACGCCGCGCCCGGACACGCTGGTCACTTCCTTGGCCGTCGAAAAGCCCGGCTGAAACACCAGTTGGAACAATTCGTCGTCTGACAGCTTGGCTCCGGGGGCGATGATCCCGTTCTCCTCGGCCTTGGCTTGGATGCGGGCGCGATCCAGGCCGCGCCCGTCCTCGCTGACTCTGATCACCACCTGCGCCCCCGACTGGAAGGCCTCCAGCCGCACCGTGCCCTCGCCCGGCTTGCCGGCGGCGGTCCGTTCGGCGGCGGTTTCCAGGCCGTGATCGATGGCGTTGCGGACCAGATGCACCAGCGGATCGTTCAGCCGCTCGATGACCGTCTTGTCCAGTTCGGTGTCTTCGCCCGACGTCACCAGCCGCACCGACTTGCCCAGATCGCGCGACAAGTCGTGGACCAGGCGGCGGAAACGGCCGAACAGCGAACTGATCGGCACCATGCGGATGCCCATGGTGGTGTCGCGCAGTTCCGATGACAGGCGATCCATCTCCTCGGCCATCGCCTTCATCTGCGGGTCGCCGCCCGCCGCCGCCAATTGCTTGAAGCGGGCCTGGGCGATGACCAGTTCGCCGACGCGGTCCATCAATTCATCCAGCCGCTCGGCGGGAACGCGGATGCTGGTGTCCGCCGACTTGGCCAGCTTGGCCGTTTGCAGGTTGTCCCGCGCGATGTGGCCCTGTTCGGCCAGGGCCGACTTGACCGCCTCGGGCGAGACCTTGCCGGCCTCGACCAGCATTTCGCCGATGACCGGACGCTGGGCGATCATCTCTTCGACCAGTTGCTGCGTCACCTCGCCGCGCGCCGTCAGGATTTCCCCCAGGCGAGCATCGTCGGACAGGCCGATCGGCTCGATGGACAATTGCGCATCGTCGGCGACGAAGAGAAACACGCCCTCGATCTCGGCGCGCGGGACAGTGGTGGTCAGCACCACATCCCAGCCCAGATAGCAGCCGTCGGGCTGGATCTCGGCCAGATCGGGTACGCCGTCGGTCAACGCCACCACCGTGCAATGCCCCAGCCCGCGCAACTCGTCGAGCAGCAGCAGCGGGTTGTTGCCCATGGCCATGGCGTCCTGGGCCAGACGAAAGCTGATCCGCCAGCGTTGCGCTGGCGGCTGGTCGTCGACGCGGCACGCGCCACAGGGCGTCAGTAGCGCCGCCAGTTCGGCCAACAAAGCGTCGCCGCGCGCCGCATGCTCGCCGTCGGGAGTATCGATCATGCCGCGAATGTGATCCTGGGCCGCCAAGGCCACGCCGACCAGGGCCGGACAGATGGCCAACTGGCCTTTGCGGACCTGATCGAAGGCGTTTTCCACATGATGGGTGAAACCCGCCATGGCCTCGAAACCAAACATCGCCCCCGACCCCTTGAGGGTGTGCAGGGCGCGAAAGGCGCCATCAATCAGATCGCGGCGATCAGGTGATTGCTCCAGGTCAAGCAAGGCCTGCTCAAGCTGATCGAGAAGCTCCTGCGCTTCCAGGCGGAAGGTGGCGACGGGATCATTCGCCGTCATCGCGCCAATATCCTGGCGCCGGTCACATTAACGATGCAGAAAACCGCCTTGTTCATTCCCCGCCTCCCCTTGGACCGCCAGCTATTCGTTAATCATCATCGCCGAAATACAACGGTTGATGGAAAACATTTTCGGCAAACACAACGTACCACTCGCATTTCCGGCGTAAACATCCAAAATTCCAAAAACAAACTTTTGCACATTCCCTAATACGATGCCACAAGGCCGAGCTAGGATTTAACAATAACTTCTAATATGTAAACATAGTGACCCACACCGAGACTGAGGCACCGCATTTTGCAGTGCACAACTGCATTTTATCTTTGCGGAAAACTCACCTCACCCAGATGAGCCGAGCAATTGGCATGCCACGTTCCCAGACGTCATGCCCATCTGCGGAGAACTAGGTTATCAAGTGAAAAATGGCGGAATCCGAATACGTGAATCCCTCCGCATCCGGGTGCGGGGCGTTAACCGTTCAAAATGCGAATCAACGGGGAGTTCAGTGTTGCAGAATGGAAGGCCAAGGCCGTCGCACCGACATCGGCGATGTCGGTGCGGTTCTGCATGGGGCGTCAGCCGGGGGCGGCTGACGAAAAGGCAGCAGTCG
>DATGZW010000098.1:0-3927 GCA_035297005.1 Patescibacteria group bacterium | reverse complement strand
AGGTGCGGCCAAGGCCGCGATGGCCGGTCGGCTGCAGAACCCAGTTCACCCAGTTGTTGTCCTGGCCGCCGATGCCGGTCAGGTCAGGAGCGGAGTTGTGGATAAGAGCGCCGACATTGTCCTGCTGGCCCACTTCGACGGTGCCGAAGCCGCTGCTGACCGTGGCGAAGGACCGCTTGGTGTCCTTGTTCTGGGCATTGACGGTACGGGTGTTGACGCCCTGCGACGGAGCAGTGTCCACCTCGACGCCGACGGTGATGCCGTTATCCAGCTTGGTCGAACCCTTGAAATCCAACTCGACGTCGCTTTGCGTATCGAAGCTGGCGGCCTTCAGGGCGCTGGGGGAGGCGCCGTTATAGGTCGGATAGTTGCCGCCGAAGGCATTGGTGCCCGCGAAGTCCTTGCCACTCTGGTTACTGGCGTAACCGGCCCACTCGTTCATGTAGCCGCCAATGGTGAGCTTGACCGGCTCGGCGGCCTGGGCCGCGCTGGCGACGACAAGGGCGACTGCAGCACCGCAATAAAAAAGACTACGCTTCATAACATTCTCCTCGTATCTGTCCGGATAACTGACGCTACATCAGCCGCCGTTACAGATAACGAATCACAGAAAACCCCACTCCCCGCAAGACTATAAAATATAAATGGTGTCAAAATTGATATAGTGTTGCCGAAAAACAACATAACTACTGTTGGTAAAAACAAAAACATCGCGCACAGAACAATTTATGATCCATGCACGTCCACACTTATATTTGAATATAACTAAACGTACCATCGCAACTGTCCAGATATGCCCGAAACATCGCGATGATCTATTTATTCTATATTTTGGAACACAGTAAATTAAAATCAGTTTTATCTTTTTAAAGCGGATTTTAATTTACATTAGCGGCTGTCTGCTGCCAGCCGCCACCCAGCGCCTTGAACAGCGCCAGCGTCGCCCGCAGGCGCGTCACCGTCGCCTGAACCCGCGCGTCCTTGGCTTGGAACAGCGCCCGCTGAGTGTTGAGGACGGCGAAGATATTAGCGGTGCCGGCCTGCATCTGCGCCTGAGCAATCTCGTAGGCCCGCCCGGCGGTGGCCTCGGCGCGGCGTTGGGCGTCCTCTTCCTCGGTGGTCTTGCGCACCGCCACCAAGGCGTCCTCGACATCCGAGAACGCGGCCACCGCCGTCTTGCGATAGGCCTGCACCAGTTCGTCATAGCGAGCCTGCTTCAGCTCCAGCGCCCCCTCCAGCCTGCCGCCCTCGAAAATCGGCTGGGTCAGACCGGCGGCCAAGTTGAACAAGGCGCTTTCCGGTCGCAGCAAGGAGGACAAGGCAACACTCTCGACTCCCCCCTGGATGGTCAGGTCGATGCTGGGGAAGAACGCCGCCCGCGCCACCGTGATGTCCGCGTTCGCCGCCTTCAGCCGCGCCTCGGCAACCTGCACGTCGGGGCGGCGGGCGAGAAGCTGCGACGGCAATCCGGGAGTGACCACGGGCACCGTTACCTCGCCTAACTCGCCCGACGCAAGACCCAGTCCTTCCGGCAGCGTGCCGACCAGAACCGCCAGGGCGTCATGGTTTTGCTGAAGGTCTTGCTCCAGCGGCGGAATGACGGCGCGTTGAACCGCCACCACGCTTTCCTGCTGAGCAACGTCAAGCTGGGTGGCGGCGCCAATCGCCATGCGCTCGCGATAGGCGTCCAGCACATGTTCGGCGTCGGCAAGGTTCTGCCGCGCCACGGTCAGATGCTCGCGCAGGCCCAGGATGTCGAAATAGGTGCCGGCCACCGCCGCCTGGATGGTCAAGGCGACGGTGGCGCGGTCAAATCGCGCCGCCTCGGCGGTGGACTGCGCCGAGGCCAAAGCGGCGGCGTTCTTGCCCCAGAAATCCAGCTCATAGCTGGCCGACAGCGTCGGGGCATAGAGGTTGCCCTGCTTGGCCGTTTGAATACCATTCAGGTTTGGCGAGCCCTGACGGCCAGCCGACGCCGCCGCGCCGACCGACGGCAACAGCGGCGCACCGGCAACCCGCGTCAACGCATCCGCCTGCCGCACCCGAGCCACCGCTTGGGCGATGTCGAAATTGCCCTGCTCCGCCTCGGCCATCAACTGGTCCAACGGTTCCGAGTGGAAGCCGCGCCACCAATCGTTCGACGGCCAATCGGCCTGCGCCGACATCGGCTGCTCCCACGCGGCGGGCGTGGGCGTGGCGGGACGCCGGTACTCCTCGCCGACACTACAGCCCGTCAGGACAACCACCGTCAGCAGTCCGGTCATCAGAACCTGTTTCATGCTCTCGCTTGCCCCAAACCGAACCGTCAATGCGCCATCAGCACGGGGATTTCGGCGTGCTTCAGGATGTGGAGGGTGGCCCCGCCGAGAATCTGCTCGCGGGTCGGATGGTGCGTGTAGGCTCCCAACACCAGAAGATCGGCCCCCAACCGGGTCGCCTCGGCCAGCAGCAGCGCGCCGATCGGCTGCGCCGGAGAGGCCAGGACGATCCCCGCCTCGATCTGGTGCCAGCGCAAGTAATCGGCTAGTTGATCCGCTTCAGGATTGGGGTCGAGAGGGTCGGCGGCGACCAGAATGGAGACCCGCTCCATGCCGCGCAGCAGCGGCAAGGCGGCGGTCACCGCATGGGTGGCCTCGGCGCTGCCGTTCCAGGCGATCACGGCGGACTTCAAGACCAGCCCGGCGGAGGACGGCGGAATCAGCAGGGTCGGATGCCCGCTGCCGAACAGCAACGCCTCCAGAATGAAACGGCCCAGCGCCGACAACCGTCCACTGGGCCGATGCATCACCACAAGGTCGCAAAAGCGCCCCAGGCGGCGGACGGCTTCATCGGCGGAGCGGGCATCCTCGCGCCACGCAGCCGTGGTCCGCAACGGGAAGGCCGCGCCATCCCAATCGGCCAGCCCCTGCCCCTGCCGCCACGCGTCGAACTGGCGGCGCGACTGTTCGGCCAAGCTCCGGCATTCCGCCAGATACTTGACCTCCATGTCATGCGGGAATTCGGGAAAAAAATGATCGCGGAAGGTCTCGATCTCCGCCGGCCCCAAGGTCAGATAGACGGCGTCGAGATGGGCGATGGTGCGGCGGGATACGGCAAAGGCGGAATCCAACAGGGCGCAGTCGCGCTCGACGCCCTTCAGCAATACGGTAATCTTGCGAATGCCCATGCTGCTTAGTCCGCCTGAGCGAGCGACGGGGCGGCGGCAGCGGCGGCGGTGGTCACCGCCTGCCCGTCGGCAATGTCGGCATAGGGGCTCAGCACCACGGCCTCGCCGCCGTCGAGCCCTTCGACCACATCGACGGTGGCTCCGTCATCCTGATCGATGCGGACGCGGCGCAACTTTACTTTGCCGTCGATGACGATCGCCACCTGCATACCGCGATCGCCGAAGATCAAAGCCTCGCTGGGCACGCTGACCACCGCCGCGACGCGCGGAACGTCGATATGGACGTTCACGTAGAGACCCGACTTCAGCACGTGGTCGCGGTTGTCGATATCGACCTCGGCCCACAAGGTGCGGGTGCCAGAGGCCAAGGCGTCGGCGTTGCGGGCGATCTTGCCGGTGAACACCCGACCGGGCATTTCCGGGACGGTGACTTTTGCCGTCAACCCGTCGGCGATGCCGATGGCGACGCTTTGCGGAACGTCGAAGCGAACGCGCAGGGTGTCATCATAGACTTCCTTGAACAGGCACTTCCCCGAGGCGATCAAATTGGCCGAATCGGCGTTGGAAAGGTCGCCGATATCGACGCTGCGCGAGGTGATGACGCCATCGAACGGCGCTTCGACCCGCTCGTATTTGGTAAGCTCTTGCAGACGCTGAATATCGGCATTGCGCGCGTCGATATTAGCCTGGGCGATGCGGATGTCGGCTTGGCGGGATTCCAGGGCCAGACGATAATTATCGGCCTCTTGCTGCGTCGCATA
>DATGZW010000097.1:0-3410 GCA_035297005.1 Patescibacteria group bacterium | reverse complement strand
GCTGTATCTGCGCTCGCTCAGCCAGGGCCTGTCGCCGATCCCCGATATCCCCGACGCTGTGCGCACCGCCGCCCGCGCGCTGTTCGCGGAAATGGGCAACGCCGCCTTTCACGCCATGCTGCACCGGCGTGACCCGGTCATGGCTGCGCGCCTGCATCCCAGCAACAGTCAGCGGCTGACCCGCGCCTGGGAGGTGTTGGAGGCCACTGGGCGATCGTTGGCCGACTGGCAGGCCGAGCCGCCGATCGACCAGTTGGGGGCCGAGTTCGCCTCGATCCTCATCGCGCCGGAGCGCGAGGCACTGTATGCCGGCTGTGATAGCCGCTTTCTTTCCATGCTTGACCACGGTGCGCTGGAGGAGGTGCGGGCCTTGATGGCGCTCGACCTCAACCCGGCTCTGCCGGCGATGAAAGCGCTTGGCGTGCCCGAACTGACCGCCTATTTGAAGGGGGAAATCAGCCTCGACGCGGCGGTTGCCTGGGCTCAGCAAACCACCCGCAATTACGCCAAACGCCAACAGACGTGGTTCCGCCACCAGCTCGATGCGCGGCTGACGCTGCCGGCGCAATTTTCGGAAAGGTTTTCAGGGGAAATCTTTTCGATTATTCGTCAGTTTCTGTTGACCCAGCCGTGACGAACGTCTAGTTTGCCACCTTCGCGCCTTCCGGATTGGGAGGTGCGTTGTCGTCCGCAAGGAATAAGAAAGGGCGTAAAGCATGGTTCAGGAGACGATGACCGGAGCAGAAATGGTCCTCAAGGCGCTCGTCGATCAGGGCGTAGAGGTGATTTTTGGATATCCCGGCGGCGCCGTGCTCCCGCTTTACGACGAGCTGTTCAAACAGAACAAGCTGCGCCACATTTTGGTGCGTCATGAGCAGGCGGCGGTGCATGCGGCAGAGGGCTACGCCCGTTCGACCGGCAAGGTCGGCTGCGTGTTGGTGACTTCGGGGCCGGGCGCCACCAATGCGGTGACCGGGTTGCTCGACGCCATGTGTGATTCGGTGCCGCTGGTCTGTCTGACCGGCCAGGTGCCGACGCATCTGATTGGCAACGACGCCTTCCAGGAAGCCGACACCACCGGCATCACCCGGCCGTGCACCAAGCACAATTATCTGGTCAAGGACGTCAACCAGCTCGCCCGTGTCATGCACGAGGCGTTCTATGTCGCCCGTACTGGCCGTCCCGGCCCGGTGGTCGTCGATCTGCCCAAGGACATTCTGGTCAGCAAGGGTGCGTATGTCGGCCCGGCCAAGGTCAAGCACAAGAGCTACAAGCCGCAGGTGAAGGGCGACATCGCCACCATCGAAGACGCGCTGAAGTTGATGGCTCAGGCCAAGCGTCCGATCTTCTACATCGGCGGCGGCGTGGTCAATTCGGGTGCGGCGGCGTGCCAGCTGCTGACCCAGTTCGTCCACAACACCGGCTTCCCCTGCACCCAGACGCTGATGGGCTTGGGCGCGTTCCCCGGCTCCGATCCGCAGTCGTTGGGCATGCTGGGCATGCACGGCACCTATGAAGCCAACATGGCGATGCATGGTTGCGACGTCATGATCTGCATCGGCGCCCGCTTCGATGACCGCGTCACCGGTCGCCTGAACGCCTTCGCTCCCGACAGCAAGAAGATCCACGTTGATATCGATCCGTCGTCGATCAACAAGAACGTGGCCGTTGATATCGCCATCGTCGGCGACGTCGCCCATGTGCTTGAAGACATGATGAAGCTGTGGAAGGCCAAGCAGCTGCGTCCCGACGACAAGGCGATCAAGGCCTGGTGGACGCAGATTGACCTGTGGCGCGAGCGTGATTGCCTGCGCTTCACCCAGGCCAGCAAGATCATCAAGCCGCAATACGCCATCCAACGTCTGTACGAGCTGACCAAGGACCGCGACACCTACATCACCACCGAGGTCGGTCAGCACCAGATGTGGGCCGCTCAGTTCTACAAGTTCGAGAAGCCGCATCACTGGATGACCTCGGGCGGGTTGGGCACCATGGGCTATGGCCTGCCGTCGGCGATGGGCGTGCAGATCGCGCATCCGGACTCGCTGGTCATCGACATCGCCGGTGAAGCCTCGATCCTGATGAACATTCAGGAAATGGCCACGCTGTGTCAGTACGGCCTGCCGGTGAAGGTGTTCATCCTCAACAACCAGTATATGGGGATGGTGCGCCAGTGGCAGGAACTGCTGCATGGCGGCCGCTATTCGCAGAGCTATTCCGAGGCTTTGCCGGACTTCGTCAAGCTGGCCGACGCCTTCGGCGGCGTGGGCATGCGCATCGATCAGGTCGGCGACCTTGACGGCGCCATCCACGAGATGATCGCCATCAACAAGCCGGTGATCGTCGATTGCCGGGTCGATCAGGCGGAAAACTGCTTCCCGATGATCCCCTCGGGCGCCGCCCATAACGAAATGCTGCTGGGCCCGAACGACGAGACGTCGAAGCCGGTGTCCGAAGACGGCATGGTCCTGGTTTGAGCGGGGGAACGGAATCATGATCATGCACAAGGAAGAAATCCGCCGCCACACCATGGCCGTCCTCGTCGATAACGAGGCCGGCGTGCTGGCCCGCGTCATCGGCCTGTTCTCGGGCCGTGGCTACAACATCGAAAGCCTGACGGTGGCCGAGGTCGATACGCGCGAGCAGTTGTCGCGCATCACCATCGTCACCTCGGGCACGCCGATGGTGATCGAGCAGATCAAGGCGCAGTTGCGCCGTCTGGTGCCGATCCACAAGGTGTCGGATCTGACCGTCGATGGTCCGTCGGTGTCGCGCGAATTGGCGCTGGTGAAAGTCGCCAGCACCGGCGAAAAGCGGGTCGAATCGCTGCGCATCGCCGACATCTTCCGGGCTCGCGTGGTGGACTCGACCAACGAGTCCTTCGTGTTCGAAATCGTCGGCGCGACCGAGAAGCTGGACGCCTTTATCGGGCTGATGGAGCCGCTCGGCTTGGTCGATGTGTCGCGGACGGGTGTCGTCGCCATTGCGCGCGGACCCAATCCGATTTAACAGTTGCGCTTAATTTCGCCCTGGCCGAGTGCCGGGCGACAGGTTCGACCCCAGGCGGGTCGGCGACGATGTTGCGGAAAGGAACAGCAATGCGCGTTTATTACGATCGGGATGCCGACGTCAATCTGATCAAGTCGAAGAAGGTTGCCGTTGTCGGCTATGGCAGCCAGGGTCATGCTCACGTCCTGAACCTGCGGGATTCGGGCGTGAAGGAACTGGCTGTGGCGCTGCGTCCCGGTTCGGCCACGATCAAGAAGGCCGAGGCCGAGGGCCTCAAGGTGATGAGCCCGGCCGATGCGGCCAAGTGGGCCGACATCGTCATGATCCTCACCCCGGATGAGCTTCAGGCCGATCTCTACACCCAAGACCTCAAGGACAACCTGAAGCCGGGCGCCGCCCTG
>DATGZW010000096.1:0-8357 GCA_035297005.1 Patescibacteria group bacterium | reverse complement strand
CTGTGGCCAAGGAGGGTGCAGCTAAAGCTGCATAAGGCTTGGGCGCTCCCCTCACCAGTGGGTGTAGGGGGGCGCTTTTTCTTAGGCTAGCCGCCATATTGGAGGCAATAATCACATTTATGAAGTGGATTTGGCGGCATTGCTGCGGCACAGTCGGAGGGCATCATCTCTCTCTGACAGAAGGCTGAAAACGGTGTCTCGTCATTCGCTGGCCGACCTCATGCACAGCCCCGCCATCACGGTTGGCGCCGACCACAGCATCGCCGAAGCGCTGCGGCTGCTGGGTGAGAAAAAGATCAGTTGCCTGCTGGTCGAACGCAATGGCGTCGCCTGCGGCATCGTCACCGAGAAAGACATCGTCCGCTGCTATGCCGAGGTGACCAGCGGTCTGAAAAAGATCGTCGCCGACATCATGACTCCGGCTCCCTATACGGTGCCGGTCACCATGGATCACCTCGAAGCCTTCCGCCTGATGACCGAGCATCATTACCGCCATCTGGCGGTCACCGATGCCGCCGGCAACATCGTCGGCGTGGTCACCGAAACCGACTTCGTGCGGGGACTCAGCAAAGATTACTACATCCGCCTGAAGCATGTCGGATCGGTGATGGCACCGGTGCTGATGGTGCGTCCGACGGCGGTTCTGGCCGATGCGCTGGCGCATTTATCGGGGTCCGAGACCAGTTGCGTGGTGACCACGCGCGCCGACGGCCAGTTGGGGATTTTGACCGAACGCGACGCCGTGCGCCTGCTGCGTGACGGTGTGCCCGCCGACATCACGGCGGTCGGCGATGTGATGATCGCGCCGATCGAAAGCATCCTGCGCGGCGCGACGCTGCTGGAGGCGTCGGTGCGCATGGAGGCGTTGAAGATCCGCCGGCTGGTGGTGGTCGACGACGAGGGTCTGGCCGTCGGCATCGTCGGTCAGCACGAAATCGTCAAGGGTCTTGATAGCGAGTATGTCGAGCATCTGGAAGGCCTGCTGGCCGAGAAAGACCGCGTTCTGGCCGAGTTGCTGACCGCCAAGCAGGCGCTGTCCGACCAATCGGCGTTACTGCGCCGCACCCTCGACGAACTCTCGGCGGCGCATGCCGATCTTAGCGAATTCTCCAGCGTCGCCGCGCATGACCTGCAAGAGCCGCTGCGCCTGATCGTCAGCTATTCGCAACTGCTGCAACGCGATTGCGCCGCTTCGGTGCAGGGCGATGGAGCGCAGTATCTGGCCTATATCGTCGAAAACGCCAAGCGAATGAACCAGTCGGTGCGCGATCTTCTGGCTTATTCGATGGCCTCATCGCGCTTCGAAGGGTTGGAAACCGTCGATGCCGGCGATGCGGCGCAAACCGCCACCGGGTTGCTGGCGGCGCAGATTGCCGCCGCCGGCGCCCAGGTCGAGATCGATCCGCTGCCTTGCGTTCCGGCCAGACGGTCGGTGCTGGTCGAGATCTTCGGCGGCTTGGTCGCCAACGCCATCAAGTTCCGCCGCCCCGAATTGCCGACGCTGGTGCGCATCGGCGTCACCGAGACTCCCGGTGAATGGCGGTTCCACGTCAGCGACAACGGCATCGGCATGGAAGAGGTCTATCTGGAACGCATCTTCGGCCTGTTCAAGAAGCTGCATCCGACCGATGTCTATGCCGGCAGCGGCGTCGGTCTGGCCATTTGCCGCCGCCTGACCGAACTGCTGGGCGGGCGCATCTGGGCCGAATCGCAATTCGGCCAGGGCAGCACGCTATTCTTCACCATCCCCAAAGCCAATGAATTGCCACTGCCGCCGCCCGTTCCGGCGGCGGCAGTGGATCCCTCACACCACTCCGTGAGCCTTGAACCAGTCTTGTAACCGCCGCCAGCCGTCTTCCGCCGCCGCGCGGTCGTAGCTGGGGCGGTAATCGGCGTGGAAGCCATGCTGGACGCCCGGATAGACGACCACTTCCGACGCGCCGCCGCGCAGTTTGGTCTTCAGGGTGGCGATGTCGGCGGACGAGATGAAACCGTCCTTCTCGCCGAACAGCCCCAGCACCGGAGCTTTCAGCTTCGGCGCTTCGTGCAGCACGCTGACCGCTTTGGGATTCCACATCGGCGGCGCCAACAAGCCGTACCACGCCACCGCCGCCTTAACCGCCGGATTATGCGCGGCATACAGCCATGTCGCCCGCCCGCCCCAGCAAAAGCCGGTGACGCCCAGGCGCGTGGTGTCGGCGTTGCCGCCGGCATGGGCGAACTCGACCAGCGAATCCAAATCGGCATTGACCTGATCGTCAGGCACCTTGGACACCACCGTGCCGATGATGGTGTTGATGTCGGTCAGCTTGGAGACGTCGCCTTGGCGGGCGTACATCTCGCCGGCAATGGCGTAATAGCCAAGCCGGGCCAGCCGCCGGCAGACATCCTTGATGTACTCGTGAACGCCGAAGATCTCCTGGATCACCACCACCGTGGGAAACGGCCCGCCGGTGGCCGGATAGGCTTGATAGGCCGGCATCCAGCCGCCAGCGACGGGGACTTGGACTTCTCCGGCGATCAAGCCGTCGCTGCTGGTGGCGATGGCCTGGGCCAGCACCGGGCGGGCGGCGGCGGCAAAGCCCAGCGCCAGCGACGTGACCAGAAAGCCGCGCCGATTCAACGCCGGATTGGCGCTGGAAGGAAGAGCGGGGCGGGCATCGAATGGGGGCTTATTCATGAACGACGGCTCCGATGGACGGGTTCAACCGGCGGCAATCTTGGGCGGCGAGGCTGCGTCTGACAAGGGATTTGGTGGAAGTGCTGCCTGTCTTTTGGGCAATTGAACGACTCCCGAGCACTGGAGTGTGCACCGCAACGGCGGAGGCGGTGTCGCTTTCGACAGCTATGCTGACCTAATGGCGGGTTATGACCTTGGCATAGGTTTTGCTTGATATCGTGTTAACACGACAGGCCATTTGGGGGCACCAAGCATGGAATCCGTCGATCGACTTTTGGAAGTAACCGACTCGGTGACCGCCGTCACCGACGACAAAATATCTCGAATTCAAGGCATTACCCGGCGTTCGCGGATGCTGGCGCTGAATGCCGCCATCGAGGCGCATCGCTTCGGAACTGAAGGCCGCGGCTTTGCCGTGGTCGCCGATGAGATGAAGGAAATCTCCGCCGAGATCGCCGCTCTTGCCTCGTCGTTGCAAAATGAGTTGAAAGAGCGCCTGCGCAGCATGGGCCAATACGCCGAGAACATGCTGGACGAAGTGCGCAACGTGCGCGGCGAGCGTGTCGTCGATCTGGCGCATAATGCCATCGAAATTGCAGATCGCAATTTGTATGAGCGATCCTGCGACGTGCGCTGGTGGGCGACCGACGCGGCGGTGGTCGATTGCGCCGCCGATCCGTCCTCGGCGGCGGCGCGCGAGCATGCCTCGTCGCGGCTATCGGTGATCCTGGATTCCTACACCGTCTATCTGGATCTGTGGATCGCCGACGCCAGCGGAAAGGTCATCGCCACCGGGCGTCCGGGCCGTTATCGGCGGGCGCAGGGCTTGGACGTATCGCGGCAGAAATGGTTCCGCGACGCCATGGCGACCGCCAATGGCGGCTGCTTCGCGGTGGCCGATATCGACGTCGAGCCGGCCTTGGACGGCGCCATGGTCGCCACCTATTCGACAGCCATCCGCGAAGACGGCGAGGCTAATGGGGCGGTGACCGGCGTTCTGGGCATCTTCTTTGACTGGGAGGCTCAGGCCCGCGCCATCGTCGACGGCGTGCGTCTGACCCCCGAGGAACGCTCCCGCACCCGCTGCCTGCTAATCGATTCCCGCCACCGCATCATTGCCGCCAGCGACGGCCAGGGGGTGCTGACCAACTCCTTCATCCTTAAAACCACCAACGGCGTGCAAGGCTATTACGACGACGAGGGCGCGGTGATCGGCTACGCCAAGACTCCCGGCTACGAGACCTATCGCGGTCTGGGCTGGTTTGGCGTGATCGTGCAGCGGGATTTGCCGTCGCATTAAGCCTTCATCGACATCGTGGGCAAGCAAGGGCACCATGGCGGCCTGACCCAAACGGTGAAGGCGGAGCATGATCCTTACGTTAGGCACCTATGACTACTACCTGTACGCCGCCGTTGCCTTGATCGGCACCTTCGCCGGCGCATGGTTCTTGCTGTGGGTGACTCAGCGGTCGCGCCATGCGCCGGTGATCCACAGCTTTCGCGGAGTGTCGCCGCCGTTTGTCGGCGTGATCGGGGTGCTGTTCGCGCTGACCCTAGCCTTTCTGGGCAACGACACCTGGAACGCCCGCGACCGCGCCCTGAACGCGGTGTTCCAAGAGGCCGACAGCCTGCGTGGCATTCAGGCATTGGCCGAGCCTCTGCCATCCGCCGCCCGCATCGGCATCGACGACGCGGTGCGCGGCTATGCCCGCGTGACCATCGGCGAGGAATGGCCGTTGCTGGCCATGCGGCGCAGCAGCAGCGCCGCCTCGGACCAGTTGGATAAGCTGCTAGCGCTGGTGGCGAGCGACGCCGTGGCCAGTCATCTGAGCCCCGCCGTGCAGTCCTTGATGCTGCAACAGGTGATCCAGGTGCGCACCACCCGCAGTCTGCGCATCGCCCTTAGCCAGACCCATGTCAATCCGCTGAAATGGCTGGGCATGGCCGTCCTTGGCTTTCTGACCATGATCACCATCGCCATGATCCATGTCGATCAGGCGCGGGCCGAAATTCTGGCGGTGATGCTGTTCGCGGTGGCGGCGGCGCCGACGGCGGCCATCGTGCTGGTTCAGGGCAATCCGTTCCAACGTCCGGCGGCGATCACTTCGGCCCCCATCGCCACCCTGCTGGAGGGCGCGGCGGTCCGCTAGAACCTGCCCTCAGGTATCGCCTTAAGACGTAAGCTCCAACCGATAGCGCGCGCTAAGTCGCGGCGCTCTCGGTCAAGGCCGCTTCGGCGGCTCGGCGTCCGACATCGACATGCGGCAGGGTGAACCAGAAAGTCGAGCCCGTGCCGACCTCTGACTCGACCCAGATGGTGCCGCCATGCCGCTCGACCACCTTGCGGCAGATCGACAATCCTATGCCGGTCCCCTCCTGCTCGCCGCCATGCAAACGCTGGAACAGGCCGAAGATACGCTGATAGAACTCGGCGGCGATGCCGATGCCGTTGTCGGCGACCGAGAACAGCCAATGATCATCCTCATCCCGGCACTCCACCACCACCGCCAGCACCCGGTCGGGCGAGCGGTATTTGATGGCGTTGCCAATCAGGTTTTGCAGCAGGCGGGTCAACTCGTCCTCGCTGCCCCACACCACCGGTAGTTCGTCCTTGACGGTGACGGTGCCGCCGGCATCTTCCAGCCCGACCGAGGCGGTCATCAGAGCGGTTGCCATCGCCTCGGCCAGCGGCACTTCGGCCAAGGCCTTGCTCAACCGGCCGACCCGCGAATATTCCAACAGATCCAAGATCATGCGGTCCATGCGGGTGGCGCCGTCGCGGGCGAAGTCGATGAATTCGCCACATTCGCTATCTAGAGTGCCAGCCAGTCGGCGTTCCAGCAGCGAGAGGAAGCTGCTGACCATGCGCAGCGGCTGGCGCAAATCATGCGACGCCACATAGGCGAAGGCTTCAAGATCGGCGTTGGAGCGCTGCAAATCGGCGGTCTTACGGGCCAGATCGGCTTCCCAGCGCTTGCGTTCAGTGACGTCGCGGGCGATGGCGAAGTGATACAGACAGTTGTCGTAACTGACCTCTTTGGCCCCCACCTCGACCAGCAACCGACCGCCGTCGCGGCTCGACAGCGTGGCATCGAAGCGGCGGTATTCGCCCTCAGCCAAGGCGCTATCGGCGACTGTGTCGGCAAAATCGGACAACGGCCGCCCGATCACCTCGCCGCGCGGCCAACCCAATTGCTCCAAGGCGGCGGTGTTGACGTAAATCAGCGTCCAGTCCTGATCAGTCAAAAAGACCATCTCGCCGGAGTTATCGACAAGGAAGTTGACCAGGAACAACTCGCGCGCGGTCACCCGCAAGGCGTCGTTCTGACGCCGCAGATCGTCGCGGAAACCACCAACCAGCCGCCTCATCAGCCGCATGAAAATAAGCTGCATGAACACCGACGCGGCAACCCCCAGGGTCAGCAGCACTAGGGTCATGGTGACTTTTTCGCGCACGCTGCGGTCCAGCGCAGCGCGGCGTTCGCCGGCGGCGGCCTGGATGTCGTCAAGATAGACTCCGGCGGCCAAGGTCCATCCCCAATCGTCCATGCGGGCGACATAAGTCAGCTTGGGCACCGGCGGCCCACCGCCCAGACGCGGCCAGTCATAGCGGACGAAACCGCCGCCGCCCTTGCCTTGATCAAGGATCATCCGCACCACGCGGCGCTCCCCCTCGCTCATATCTTCAAGGCGGCGGCCTTCGTTCATCGGCGAAACCAGAGCCACACCACTGTCGGCGATCACCGAAATATAGCCGCCATGACCGAAACGGAGACCGCGCAGGCGGTCCAACGCGTCGTGTTGCAGGGTCTGTTCAACATTGGCGACGTATTCGCCGGTGCCGATGATCCAGCCGAACGGCTCGAACAGCCGCACATAGGCGATTTTATCGGCCATCTGGCGGGGGGCGGCGGGGGAATACCAGCGATAGCGCGAATAGCCCGTCTCGACCGGAGCATGCGCCGCGTCGATCAGCCCGCGCATAATGTAGTGGCCGGTGTCGTCGCGATTATCGATCAGTGACGAGCCTTCACGGTCGGGACTGATCGGCAACAGGATGCACTGGCCGTCCAGCCCATCGACGAAGAAATAGCCCCGGCCGGAGAAGAAACGCAGAGGCCGCAAGGCCTCGATCACCAGGGTGCGGATAGAAGCCTCGGCACGATGGCCTTTCTCGCGGCGATAAATGGCGTCGGCCAGGTCATAGGCTTGATCGACCTGCTCGCGGATAGTGGCCTTCAGCACCAGCTCCCGGCGCGAGCGCATGAAGCCCAGATAGTCCATGGCGGCCTGAACCTGATTGGTCAGCAATTCCTTTTGCTGCTGGACCTGCTGGTCTTCCAGCGCCTGGATGCCGGCTTCGTATCCGGCCATGTGCTGGCGGATGAAATAGAACCCGAGGCCCACCACCAGAACCACGACGATCCCGATCGAGCCGGCTAATTGCAGGCGCGAAATCAGCTTTTCGTCGACGACGAGCTTCATGTGAACTCCGAACTTCGGCCGAACGCTGCCCCCAGTGCCCTGTCGCCGACCCGTTCAGACTATAGGAAGCCCCACCCATTGCCAACTCATGGGTATGATCTTCGCCAGGATCTCAATCCTCTGGATCGCCCCAATTGATGATTTTCCAGCCGCCGTCGGCCTGTTTGCGCAACAGGAAATCGCTGGCCGGGGCACCCGTGGCGTGGGCGTAGCGCCCCAACGCGCCTTCGCGTTGATCCAATGTCAACAACACGTCGCCCGGTTGCGCCGCCGGCTGGGTGGCCGGCAGGGTGGCGGCGGTCAGCAGTTGGCCGCCGATGACCCGATAGGCCAGATACAGACCGGGATCGGCTGGCGAGGCGAACACCTGGGCGTATTGCTCGGCCCCGTCATCGACCATCCGGCAAAGCTCAATACGGCCGCGCTGGAAGCAGCCGAGCAGGGTTTCGACGGCGCAGAGCGGCGTTTGCGGACGGCCGATGCAATGGCTGGAACTGGCGGCATCGTCTTGGGTGACGTAGTTCCATTGGCCGGGCTGGCTCAGCGGCGGCACATCGGCCTCACCGGCCCGGCTGGAGGCGGCGGCGCAGAACATCAGGGCTAGGGCGAACAGGCAGGTGCGAAACATGGCGCATGGGCTAACACAGCCGTTCGCTCCGGTCCAGAGCCGAGCGCCCCTTGCGCGCGGGGCCCGGCTATGTCTTCCTCGCAGGGGAACTTAGGCCCGCTTATCTCGCACGCGCGCGGCACGGAGGAAAAGGGAGCGACCACCGGTGAACGCCGTTTTCTTCGCCATTATCGCCGCCGCCTTCGCCGTCGCCGGCTGGCGCCAACTGGCCTGGAGCGGCCTTGGCGCCGCGCCGATGGAATCTCTCGGCAGCGCCGCCCTGACCTCGGCCGAGGCTGCGGTGACGCTGGGGCTGGGGCTGATCGGCACCATGGCGCTGTTCCTGGGCATCATGAAGGTGGCCGAGGCCGGCGGGGTGATGGCCGCCTTGGCCCGGCTGTTGCGCCCGCTGCTGCGCCGCTTGTTCCCCGAGGTGCCCGCCGATCATCCGGCCATGGGCGCCATGGTGATGAACATCGCCGCCAATATGCTGGGGCTGTCCAACGCCGCCACGCCCTTTGGCGTGCGCGCCATGCAGGAACTGGACAAGCTGAACCCGCGTCCGGGCACAGCCACCAACGCCAT
>DATGZW010000095.1:0-3600 GCA_035297005.1 Patescibacteria group bacterium | reverse complement strand
CAACTGGGCCGCGGCGAGACCATCGCCGACACCGCCCGCGTGCTGTCGCGCTATGTCGATGCCATCATGATCCGCACCAACGATCCGAACAAACTGCTGGAACTGGCCGAACACGCCACCGTTCCGGTCATCAACGGGCTGACCGACGCCTCGCATCCCTGTCAGGTGATGGCCGACGTGATGACCTATGAGGAACATCGCGGCTCGTTGGAGGGCAAGGTAGTGGCCTGGACCGGCGACGGCAACAACGTCGCCACAAGTTGGATCCACGCTGCCGCCCAGTTCAACTGCGAGATCAGGCTGGCCTGTCCGCCGTCGCTGCAAGCCTCTCCTGCCGCCGTGGCGTGGGCCGAGGCGCGCGGCATCCGCGTGGTGCAAACGCAAGACCCCATCGCCGCCGTGACCGGGGCCGACTGCGTACTGACCGACACTTGGCTGTCGATGGGCTGTCAGGATCAGAACCGCCACGACCTGCTGGCCCCCTATCAGGTCAACGAAGCGCTGATGGCGGTCGCCAATCCCGACGCCGTGTTCATGCACTGCCTGCCCGCGCATCGCGGCGAGGAAGTCACCAACCCGGTGATGGACGGCCCGCAATCGCTGGTGTGGGACGAGGCGGAAAACCGCCTGCATGTGCAAAAAGGCATCCTCAGCTGGTGCCTGCTGTGAGCAGTCCCGCCAGCGACGTCGTGCTTCCTTTCATGACCGAGGCGGGAGCCATCCGGGGCCGGGTGGTGCGCCTTGGCGCGGCGCTTGACACGATCTTGGCCGAACATGCCTATCCGCCAGCGGTGGCCGAGCGCCTGGGCGAGACCCTGGTACTGGCGGCGGCCCTGGCCGGAGCGTTGAAGTACCAAGGCGTGTTCACCCTGCAAGTGCAGAGCAAGGGCGCCATTCCGTTGATCGTCGCCGACGTCACCAGCGAAGGCGAGATGCGCGGCTATGCCCGCTTCGACGCCGAGCTGTTGGCCAAGGCCGAGAAAGAACGCGGCCTGCCCCCCGTGCCGCGCTATCTGACCAAAGGCTTTCTGGCCTTCACCGTCGATCAGGGCGCCGACACCGACCGTTATCAGGGCATCGTTGAGCTGACCGGCGACACCTTGACCGATTGCGCCACCGAGTACTTCCGCAAGTCCGAGCAGCTTGAGACGGCGTTCCGCATGGCGGTGCAGCCGGCTTTGGGCGATCGTGGCTGGCAGGCGGCGGCGGTGATGATCCAGCGCATGCCGCTTGGCCCCAACAGCCCCATCCTGACCGCCGAGCAAGCCGACGAATCCTGGCGCAGCGCCGTCATCCTGCTGGCCAGCACCAAGGATGCCGAGTTGTTCGACACCACCTTGGCGCCCGACCGTCTGGCCTATCGCCTGTATCACGCCGACGGCCTGCAAACCCACGAGCCGCGCCCGCTGGTGGCCCGCTGCCGCTGTTCGGCCGAGCGTGTCGCCGGCACCTTGCGCTCGTTCCCGCGCGCCGAGGTCGAGGAGATGAAGGACGAAACCGGAGAGGTTATCGTCGTCTGCGAGTTCTGCAAATCGCGTTACGCCTTCAGCGATCAGGATCTGGATAAACTATACGCATCTTGACGTCGGGGCGGCGCGTGCCACAATCCCCTCCTCCGCGTCAGCCAGCGAGTACCATCGCCATGTTCACTCGGCCTTTGCGCCATCTTGCCCTTGCCGTCTTCGGCCTGGGTCTCCTATCCGCCTGCAGCAACGTCGCCCCGCCGATGCAGCGGCTTCCCGAAATGTCGTTCCGTCACTTGACCCCGATCACTCTGGATGTCGGCACCATCGAAGTGGTGTCGGAATTCAAGCCGCCGGCCCAGGCCCCGCATATCGAATACGACATGCCGGTGACCCCGGAAGACGCGCTGAAGCGCTGGGTGCAAGATCGGTTGCAGCCGGTCGGCCGCACCGGCAAGCTGCGTGTGGTCATTCACGACGCCTCGGCCACCGAGGTTCCGCTGAAAACCGACCAGGGCTTTACCGGCATGTTCAAGAAAGAACAGGCCGCCAAGGTCAAGATGACCATCGACGTCAGCTTGCAGATGCTGGACGAGCGCCAGATGGTCACAGCCGAAGTCTCCGGCAAGGCGATGCGCGAGCGCACCACCACCGAAGGCCTGAAGCTCAACGAGCATGACCGTATTCTGTACGACATGGTCGAAGACCTGATGAAGGGCTTCAACAGCGAGATCGACGACAACATCCGCTCGAACTTCGGCCCCTGGCTGGGCCAGCGGTAACCGCGACAGACTACGGCGCAGAGTATTCGCTCTGCGCCGTCACAACTAAACTCGTCATGGCCGTGCTTGTCACGGCCATCCACGCGGTTTGGCGAAACGACGGCCAGCGGCCTCCAGACTCGGCCGGAGGTGCACGTCGGCGTGGATGACCGGCACAAGGCCGGTCAAGACGATGTTTGGTTGATAGACGCTCGGGATATGGAAACCAACGACCCGTTCTAGGGTTTCCAGAACGACGGCGCGAACAGCACCAGCATCACGAACATCTCGACCCGACCGAACAGCATGGCTGCCGACAGCAACCATTTGGCCGCATCGGGCAAAGCCGCATAGCCGGCCAACGGCCCCACCGAGGCGGTGAAACCCGGCCCCAGATTGGCCAAAGCCGATGCCGCCACCGACAGCGCCGGCATGAATTCCAGCCCCAGCATCCCCAGCGCCATCGCCACCACGGCGAAGGACAGCGTGTAGACGAACAGGAAGCCCAGCACCGACTCGGCCACCCGTTCGGGAATCGGCTTGCGCTCGAAGGTGGGCAGCAGCACCGCATGCGGGCGCAACAGGCGGATCAGTTGCACGCGGGCGGTGGAGAACAGGATCTGGAAGCGGAACACCTTGATGCCGCCCGCCGACGAACCGGCGCAGCCGCCGACGAAGGACAGGAAGAACAGAATCGCCACCGGCAATCCTGTCCATGAGCCGTAATCCAAGGTGGCGTAGCCGGTTCCGGTCATCACGCTGGCGGCGGTGAACAGGCCGTGGCGAATCGACGGCAAGGGCTTGCCGCCCTTGGTCAGCAGCAGCCACAAGGCGATGGCCAGCGCCGCTGCCAGGAAGATGCCCAGATACCAATGCAATTGAGTGTTGCGCAGAACCGTGCGCCAGCGCCGCTGGATCAGTTGCAGATAGATCACGAACGGCGCCCCGCCCAGCAGCATGCCGCCCAGGATGACCCATTGCACGGCGGGCGAACTCCAACTGCCGACCGAGCCGTCCGAGGTCGAGAAGCCGCCGCAGGAAATGGTGCTCATGGCGTGCAGCATGGCGGGGAAGCGGCTCATTCCCGCCGCCGCCAGCAGGATCGTCAGCAGCAGGGTGAAGGCGGCATAGATAGCCAACAACCCCGCCGTCACCTTGGCGGCGCGCGGCAGGCCGCGATCGCCCATGCCGGTGCTCTCCAGGCGGAACATCTCCATGCCGCCGATATTGACGTTCGGCAGAACCACGACCGCCATCACCAGGAAGCCGGCGCTGCCCAGCCACTGCATCAAGGCCCGCCACAGCAGAATGCCCGGCGGCTGCGCATCCAGGCCGCGTATCACCATGGCCCCGGTGGCGGTGGCGCCGCTGACCGA
>DATGZW010000094.1:0-6092 GCA_035297005.1 Patescibacteria group bacterium | reverse complement strand
ACGGGCGCCCGACAGCTTGGCGGCGGCTTCAAAATCCATCAGCCCCAGCTTGGTGCCGATGATGTCGTGTTCCAGCGGAGCGAAGTCGAAGACGCGCGGTGTGCCGATGCGGCGCTGCTCGACATTGGCGCTCTCGTCGGGGCCGTCGGGGACGTCATCGGCGGGCAGATTGGGGATCGCCATCAGCAGGCCGTCGATTTGCTGGGCCAACTCGCGCTCCTGCGCTTCGGTGGCGGCGACGGCATCCTTCAGACCGGCGACTTCGTCCATCAACGCCTGAGAATCGCCGCCCTGGCGCTTGAGCAGGCCGATTTCCTTCGACGCCTCGTTGCGCCGCGCCAGCATTTCCTGCAACCCGGTCTGGGCGGCGCGGCGGGCTTGATCGAGATCCAGGATGGTTCGCGACAAGGGCTCCAACCCACGGCGGGCCAACCCGGCATCGAAGGCTTCGGGAGTCTCGCGGATAAACTTAATGTCGTGCATGTGATCCCCAGACTTCCGGCGTCAGCACCGCCGGTTACAAAGACAACAACGGGCCACCCCACACGGCCCCGATCTCGGCCCCGCAATGGGGGCCAAGATCACTCATCCTTCGTTAAAGTCGGTCTCCTCGACCGGATCCTGCGCCACGGCGGCTTCGACCACAAGACGATCCTTTTCCACCCAGCGGCAGGCGATGATAGAGATCTCGTAGAGGATCAGCATCGGCGCCGCCAGACTGAGTTGGCTCATGATGTCGGGCGGAGTCAGGATGGCGGCGGCGATGAAAATGCCGACGATGGCGTAACGGCGCTTCGCCGCCAGATCGGCGGCGGTCAAAATGCCGACACGGGCCAACAGGGTCAGCAGAACCGGCATCTGATAGGCCACGCCAAAGGCGAAAATCAGCTTCATCACCAGCGACAGATATTCGCCGACCTTGGCTTCCAACTGGATCGGCAAAGCTCCGCCTTCACCACCGCCCAAGGTTTGGAACGACAGGAAGAAGGTCAACGCCAGCGGCAGCACAAGGTAGTAAACCGTCGCCGCCCCGGCCAGGAACAGCAGCGGCGTCGCCAGCATAAACGGAAGGAAAGCTTTCTTTTCGTGGCGATACAGTCCCGGCGCGACAAAGGCCCAAATCTGCCCGGCCCACACCGGAAAGCAGACAAAGGCGGCAGAAAAGCCGGCCACCTGCAAAAAGGTGAAAAATGCTTCCGTCGGCGCGGTATAGATCATACGCCGGCTCGGCCCCAACAGATTGGCCAGGGGTTTTTCCAGAAAGGCGTAGATATCCTGAGAGAAATGGTAGCAGACGATGAACGCCACCAAAAACGCCACAGCCGAGATCATCAGCCGCTTGCGCAGCTCGACCAGATGCTCCAGTAGCGGCATCTTGTGTTCTTCAGGAGCCTCGGGCTTGGCGTCGCTCACGGTTGGGACTCTAACTTAGGAGGCGCGGCCTCCGCGACAGGTACGGCCTCGGCGACAGGCACTGCGGCGGCGACTTCCGCTTCGCTTGGCGGCTGGGCCTCCAGCGAGGCGACGGCGGCCATGGTCGAAGCGGTTATCGGCGCACTGGTCTTGAGCAGACCGTCGCGAATGGCGTCGGCGCCGATCATGTTTTCGACATGCGCCTTGACCGCCGCTGGCGTGATCGATTGCACCTGCCGACGCACGTCGTCCAGATCGGCCTGATGCACCATGTCGTCGAAATTTCGCTGGAACTCACCGGCCAGCAGACGCGCACGCCGCGTCCACTGGCCCATGGTTCGCATGACCTTAGGCAGATCCTTGGGGCCGATGACGACCAACGCCACGGCGCCGATCAAGGCCAGTTCAGACCAAGCTATATCAAACATGGCGGCACCCTCGACGGCTGGCGATCAATGCTTCGCCACGTCGTCCTTCTGCGCCGAGGCAGCCGGCTTGACGGATTCCCCGCTCAGCGCCTTGGGCGTTTCGGTCGCGGCGGTCGGCGCGGCGACGTCGTCGTCCTCGGCCATGCCCTTCTTGAAGGCTTTCACGCCTTTGGCCAGATCGCCCATCAAATTGGAAACGCGGCCCGTGCCGAACAGCAGCAGAACGATGGCGAGAACCACCAGCCAATGCCAAATGCTGAATGAACCCATCGCGAAAAACTCCTAAACACACCAGATATGCCGCGTGCGCGGGATCATGGCAAAAGACTCACGTCGGAGCAATGCCCACTCGCTTCTTTGCCGCATTTTTGCCCGAATGGTCTCTAATCGCTTGGACAAGGGCGGCACCATTGCGGGAGTCTTCCCCCTGTGGCTCTTGCGCCACCTCCTCCGAGTGTCGATGTCTGGGTTTGGCCCCACCGTCCCATGGAGGAGAAAATGCTGAGACGTCTTGCCGCTGCCGTCCCGCTGGCTTTGGCTTTGGCCGCCGGTCCCCTCTGGGTTCCGCAGGGGATGGCGACGGATGCCAATATCCCGACCAATTTTACCTGCCAACAGCATATCGCCGACATCAATGACTGGATCGACCTGCATAAGGAGCCTTCGACCATCGGCGGATGGGCGCGACAAGGTGCCGAAGAAAGACGCGATGCAGCCGTCGAAGCCTGCAATGCAGGCAACCAGAAGGATGCTTTCAAGGAAATCGCCAATGCCCGCCGCATGCTGGGCATGCCCAAGGATACGGCGGCGGCCGCCGACGTGGCCCGCACGGTCGAGGTGATCGACCAGCAACAGGCGGCGGCGCTGGGCAACACACGTAATCCCGACGCCGTCGCCCCGCCCGAATAAACTCAGTCGTCGGCGGCTTCATCGTCGAGCGGGATCGAGCGCAGGGCGTCCACCGCCTTGCGCTCCAGTTCCTCCTCGTCCAATGCCTCGATTTGCTCGACATCGATCATGTCGGCTTCCTCGCCGGCGCGGTTGGCGTAGCTGGACAGGCCTGGACGCGAATCCAACAGACCGGCAGCTTTCAGTTCCTCGATGCCCGGCAGGTCGTCGAGGCTAACCAGCCCAAAATGATCGAGAAAGGTATCGGTGATGCCCCACAGCATCGGCTTGCCGGGCGAACGGCGGCGACCGCGTGGGCGGATCCACCCCGCCTCGAACAACACATCCAAGGTGCCCCGACTGAGAGCGACGCCGCGAATTTCCTCGATCTCGGCGCGCGTCACCGGCTGGTGATAGGCGATGATCGACAGCGTCTCGACGGCGGCGCGCGACAGCTTGCGCCCGACATTGGTCTCGACGCTGAGCGACGCCGCCAGATCAGGAGCGGTGCGAAAAGCCCATTTACCGCCCCGGGAGACCAAAGTGATGCCGCGTTCGGCATAGGTGTCCTGCAAGGTGGCAAGCACGTCGCCGACATCGGTTCCTTCGGGCAGGCGTTCGGCCAAGCCGCGTTCATCGACCGGTTCGGCAGAGGCGAACAGCAGCGCCTCGATCAATCGGATATGCTGGAAATCGGTCACGAAACAGCCTCCAGCGGGCGCAGCCAAATGGGGCCGAAACTGCCATCCTGGCGCAGTTCCAGCTTGCCCTGCTTGCACAATTCCAAGGTGGCGACGAAATGTGCCGACACCGCCGAGCGGCGCAACAGACCGGTCAGGCCGGCGGGCATGAAGCTCATCAGGGTGGACCAGCGTGGCAAACGGCCCAGCATCGCCTCCAGCCGGAAGATGGCGTCATCGACCGAATAGAGGTCGGCGGCTTCAATATGCAGGGTGGTCACGGTGCTGCGCCGCTTGATGTCGGCATAGGCCTTGAGCAGCTCGTACAGCCCCACCTCCCACACCGGGCGGGCGACCACTTCGATGCCTTCCGGGGCGCCGCGCGGGAATACGTCGCGGCCCAGGCGAGGCCGCACCATCAGCTTTTCGCCGACCTTGCGCATGGCCTCCAGCCGTTGGAGCTGAAAGGCCAAGGCAGCGGCCATTTCCTCGCCCGACGGCTCATCCTCGGCTTGCGGCTCGGGCAGCAGAAGGCGCGATTTGAGATAGGCCAGCCATGCTGCCATCACCAGATAATCAGCGGCCAACTCCAGATGCTGCCCGCACATGCGGTTGATGAAATCGAGATACTGCTCGGCCAGCTTGAGGATCGAAATGCGGGCCAAATCAACCTTTTGCTCGCGCGCCAGGGTCAGCAGCACATCGATCGGGCCTTCATAGCCATCCAGGTCGATGCGCAGCATGGCGCCGGCCGGAACCTCGCGCTCCTGCCCGTCGAAGGAGTCGAATACGTCACCCTGCCCCATGTCGCAGGCTCAGCTCAGGCCGGTGATTTGCGCCACCACCTGCACCAGAAACTCCACCGGCCGCCCGATCAGCCAGCCGAACAGGTTGATCCCGATCATCGGCAGCAGCACCATCCCGACCACTAGAATGATGAAGGTGTAACGCTCCATATTCGCCAGCGGAATGGCCAGCTTGCGCGGCAGCAGCCCGACCGCCACCCGTCCGCCATCCAGCGGCGGCAGCGGCAGCATGTTGAACACCGCCAAAATCAGGTTGATCTGCACCGAATTGACCAGATTGGCCTCAGCCCACACCACGCCGGAGGCCGGCAGATAGGGCAGCAAATGCAGCAGCAACGCCGAAATCACCGCCAGCAGGATGTTGATGCCGGGACCGGCCAGCGCCACCAGCACCATGCCCAAACGCGGCGGCTTCAGGCGGTTGAAGTTGACCGGCACCGGCTTGGCCCAACCGAACAGGAAACTGGAGCCGCCCAGCAGCAGCATGGCCGGCAGGACCAGCGTGCCGAACGGATCGATGTGGTTGAGCGGGTTGAGCGATACCCGGCCCTGGCTTTTCGCCGTGTCGTCGCCCAGGCTCCAGGCGGCCAAACCATGCGCGGCTTCGTGCAGGGTGATGGCCAGCACCAACGGCAGCACCCAGGTGGTGAATTCCTGGATGGCATGCGCCAATTGCGGCGGGATCATGCGCTGACCTCCGCCAACCAGCCGTCGAGCGTGGCTTGGGCATCGTCCGGCAGCGGGCGGTTGCGCAACATGCCGTCGGCGCGGGCCAGACGCTCTTGCGCGTCATCCGTCAACGGACGCATGGCGGCGGCGATGGCGCGCATCTCATCCATCTCGCCATTGCAATGCAAGGCGAGGTCGCAGCCGGCATCCAAGGTGGCGCGGGTGCGGTCGGAGAAGTCGCCCTTGAGGGCCTTCATCGACAAATCATCGGACAACAGCACCGCCTCGCAACCGATTTCGCCGCGAATGACGTCGTTGATCACCACCGGCGAAGTGGTCGCCGGGCGCAGCGCGTCGAAAGCTTTGTAGACCACATGCGCGGTCATCGCCCAGGGAGCGTCGCGCAGGGAGCGGAATGGGGCGAAATCGCTGTGCGACAGGCTGGCGGCAGCCGCTTCGACCACCGGCAAATCGAGATGGCTGTCAACCAAGGCGCGGCCATGGCCGGGGATATGCTTAATCACCGGCATCACCATCCCGTCAAGTAAGCCGTCGCAGACGGCGCGGCCCAGATCGGCGACCAGCAGCGGGTCATAGCCGAAGGCGCGGTCGCCGATGATGTCATGCGCCCCCGCCACCGGCACGTCAAGCAACGGCGCGCAATCGACGTCGATACCCAACTCGGCCAAATCGGCGGCAATCAGCCGGGCGTTGAGGCGGGCGGCCTTGCGCGCCAAACCCATGTCGCTTTCGGCGAGGCGTCCGAACACCGACATCGGTGGGCGCTTGAGCCAATGCGGCAGGCGCAGACGCTGTACGCGACCGCCTTCCTGATCGATCAGAACGGGAGCGCGGCGGCCGACACAGGCGCGCATCTCATCGACCAAGGCCCGCACCTGCGCGGGATTGTCGATGTTGCGGGCGAACAGAATGAAGCCGAGCGGATCGTGCTCGGTGAAGAAACGCTTCTCCTCATCGCTGAGGATCAGGCCGGCGCAGCCATAGATGACCGCTGAGGGAATGCTATTTACGGGCAATGATGCACCCCTGATTGCGCTTGGCCAATTGGGCGCAGATGGTCCGGGCCTGTGCCTCGTTCACCGGACCGGCCCGCAGGCGCCAAAAGATTCCCTTGGCTCCCAGATCGACGCGGACGATATCGCTCGACAGACCCGCCAGCGTATCCTTGTTCGCGCCATGCACGCGGG
>DATGZW010000093.1:0-4007 GCA_035297005.1 Patescibacteria group bacterium | reverse complement strand
TGGAGGACGCCAACGGGCTCGTGGCGCGGAATGTTGAGAACCTGCGCTGGGCCACCTTGCAGAACGTAGAGACCACGTTCCGGCGCTTCGGCTCGCAACTCGACCAGGGGCTGGCGCGCGTCATCGAGGCGACGCATGGCTCCATCGCCGCAGCCTATGAACGCCGTCGCACCGAAGCCGGAAGAATCGATCCCGAGGTGGACCGTCTGGTGTCGGTGTCGGCCCGGCTGGCGGTTCTCATCGAACAGGTCGATATCCTCGCGGGCGGGCGAGAGCGCCTCTTCACATCGTTGCCCGACAAGGAATTATGATGAGACCCGTCGGATCTCATGACGCGGATGGAGGTCAGCCTTTCCGTCGGTTATGGAGGGTAATTATGATCAGAGATTATCATGACTGCCGGTGACGGCAGCGGCAGTGGGCGTTCCAGTCGAACCGCCTTCCGATTCGTCCTCCTCATCGGCGTTCTGAGCTTCTTCGCCGATTTCACGTATGAGGGGTCGCGCAGCATCATCGGCCCTTATCTCGCCTCGCTGCAGGCGAACGCGGCGATCATCGGCGTGGTCACCGGTTTCGGTGAACTGCTTGGCTATGGCCTCCGGCTGGTTTCCGGACGGTTGGCCGATACCACCGGCAGATATTGGCCGATTACCATCTTCGGCTACGTCGTTCAGATGGCGGCAGTGCCGGCGCTGGCGCTTACCGGGAGTTGGCCGGCGGCGGCAGCGCTGATCATTCTCGAACGGGTTGGCAAAGCGATCCGCAATCCGCCGCGCGACGTTATGTTGTCCCACGCGGCGAAACAGGTCGGCGGTTATGGCTGGGTGTTCGGGCTGCATGAAGCGCTTGACCAGTTCGGCGCCCTGTTTGGTCCGCTGGTCGTGGCCGCGGTGCTGACGCATCATGGGGATTATCGGCGGGCCTTCGCGGTGCTGCTGGTTCCGGCCGTCATCAATCTCGGTTTGGTCATGCTGGCGCGCCGGCTCTATCCCCGGCCGCAGGACATGGAAGCCACGCCGCCCGACCTGCAGGGCAAGGGGCTGTCGCGCACCTTTTGGATCTATCTGGCCGGCGCCGCGCTGGTGGCGGCGGGCTTCGCCGATTACCCGGTGATCGCCTATCATTTCAGCCGTGCGAATATTGTTCCGGGTGAGGAGATCGCCATCTTCTACACGGTGGCGATGGCCGTGAGCGGCGGCGGGTCCCTGCTTTTCGGGCGGCTTTTCGACCGGTTCGGCTTCACCGTTCTCATCGCCCTGACGCTGGTCTCGGCGTTGTTCGCGCCGCTGGTGTTCTTCGGCGGATTCTGGATGGCGCTTCTTGGGGCCGCCATTTGGGGGCTGGGCATGGGCGTTCACGAATCGATCATTCCGGCGGCCGTTGCGCCGATGGTGCCGTCCCACCGCCGCGCCTCGGCCTTCGGGTTGTTCACTGCCGGCTATGGGCTGTTCTGGTTTCTCGGCAGCGCCGTGATCGGCATTCTCTACGACCGGTCGGTTCCCGCCACGGTCGCTTTTTGCGTCATTGCCGAGCTTGCCGCCGTACCGTTCTTCCTTTGGGTTGGCCGCCATTATCAGGCGAGCCATTCTTCCGGTCATGGCACCCCTTGATCGGCGATGGCGAAACCATATGTGTGCAAGTGACGTCCCTAACTGGGGATGGGGTCCCCCGCAACCGCCCTGGACGGCTGATGACTCCTGCCGATGTAGTTCGGGAGGAGAGGCGTGTCATGTTGTCGGCGCCGAGAAGCCGTGACGGCCAAGGTTTGGGGATACCCCAAACCATGTTGGCCGTTGAAAATCGCGTTCATGACGCCATCGCCAGGCTGCGCAGCCTGCGCGAAGGCGATCTGGCCGTTCTTGACCTGACGGCCTGTGGAACGGCCGCCATGGGGCCGTTGCGTGAATTCCTTTTCGCTCGCGAGCCCAGCGGCATGTTTCTGCCGCGCTGTCAGGCGGTGGAGGCCTTGGCCGCCTTGGGCGCCAAGGAGGTGCTGTATGACTTCCTGGCTCATCCGCGGGATGTCGACGACCCGGTGGAACAGACTGGCGAGGATGCCGTCGCCAATGCCGCCGCGCGCGCGCTGATCCGATGGCCGGAGGAGGCGGTGTTCTCGCTGTTGCTGGTGGCGGCGCATCGCAAATTGCTCGCCGGTGTCGTCGAGGCTCTTGGCTCCTATCGGTGCGGCATGGCGATGCCGGTTTTCGCCGCCGCCCTGGCCGAAGACTTCTGCCGGCCGGAGGCGGAGGAAGCCTTCCGCAAGATCGGCGCTCCGGCCTGTCCCTGTTTGCTGCAACTGGCCGACTACCGCACGCCGTCGTCCGACACTGAATCCGAATCCAGTCGACGTCGGCGACGGAGCGCGTTGAGGCTGCTGGCGGAGTTGCATCGCGGCAATGATGTCCCCGAAATTCTGTGGTCGCGGGTGACGGATGCCGATCCCCAGGTGGCTGTGCTGGCCTGTTCGATCTGCTTGCCACGGCTGCGCTCTGCCGAGCGGCAGACGGTGGTGACGCGCCTTGTCGAACTGCTCGATGGTCATGATTGGGTGCTCCACGTCGCGGTAGAGGATCTGCTCATCCAGCACTACGCAATGTGTCGCCCCGTTATCGAACTGAGCCTTGTCGATGCGCGGGAACCTGCGGCGGCATCGTTGCGCCGCGTAATCGCCAAGGGAGAAATATCCTGTGAGGGTGGGTTATGACCGACGTGAATGACCTCGATACATGGTTGCAGCGCGCCACCGGAGCCGACCCCGGCCTTGATGCCGCAATCGTGGTCCTATTTGGCGTTCCGCCGGGCGACTATACCGCCTCGATCGAGAAGTGCCGATTTCTGCTGACTGAAACGCTGCCTGGTTGGCAAATGCATCTCGGCTATGACGTGTCGGGGGTATTTCCCTATGCCGCTGTTTCTAATGGTGGTCGACGCTTGGCGGCTGACGGCCCGACGGTGCCGTTGGCGATCCTGCGAGCGGTGGTCAGGGCTTTGTCGAGCCACTCGGCTTCGGCGGTCGAAGCCGGGGGTGCCGCGCCCCGCTCACGAACGCCCTCTGATCGAATTCCCGAGACGATGGAGCAGACCTAAACTCATGCACTGATGCCCAATGACGAATTCTTCGGCAGAGGACGGTTTATCGACGCAAATGGGATCGAGGAGTTTCGCTATGCACGGAAAATCTCACCAGGAACCTCCAGGGAGTCTGTCGGAGCTTCTCGCCGATCCGATCCTGTGGATGGTCATGAGGGCCGACAAGGTCAGCGAAGCCGAACTGATGGACCTGATCACCATTGCTGCGCGAACGCGCGGGGCTGAAGCGCCTGCCTCCACTCGCCACGGTCCGGTGGCGGGTGGACCGCCGACGGATTATCGCCCTGGTGTCGGGATCATGCTTCTCAATGACGCCAATGAGGTCTTCGTCGGACGCCGCCGCAAGACGGAGATGTCGGCGTGGCAGATGCCGCAGGGCGGTATTGATGGCGATGAGGAACCTCGCGCCGCCGCCTTTCGGGAGCTCAAGGAAGAGATCGGCACCGACGACGCCGAGATTTTGGCCGAGAGCGACCGCTGGCTTTTCTACGATCTGCCCAACGAACTGATCGGCAAAGTCTGGCGTGGACGCTGGCGCGGCCAGCGGCAAAAGTGGTTCGTGATGCGGTTTAAGGGGCGCGACAAGGACATCAACATCAAGACCCATCATTCAGAGTTCTCCGCCTGGAAATGGGTCCTGATTGACGACCTGCCGGGCCTTATCGTGTCGTTCAAGCGCCCTCTCTATTTGGAAATCCTGGCTGAATTTTCAGACGCCCTCGGCACCGATGGAACGTCCCCAGTCGAGGCATCCGTCGGATCGACCCGATTCCTCTGACCCTTGATCGAATTGAGGAGGCAGGGATGCGCCTTTGCATCATGAGCGACCTTCACCTTGAATACGAAAGGCGTGGGCGGGTATCTGGGGGGCAACTCTGCGGAGCCGGGAATCTGATTGGCCCTTCTCTGGAAAATGT
>DATGZW010000092.1:0-2879 GCA_035297005.1 Patescibacteria group bacterium | reverse complement strand
TGCCAGTCGGGGATCAACTCGTCCAGCGCACAGGTTTCGATGACCGCTCCGGACAGCGTGTGAGCCCCCAGTTCCGATCCTTTTTCAAGGACGCAAACGGACAGATCGCGACCATTTTCCAAAGATAGTTGACGCAACCGGATCGCCGCAGCAAGGCCCGCGGGGCCACCGCCGACGATCACCACGTCGAATTCCATCGATTCCCGTTCCATCTCTCTTTATCTCCGCCACCGTTCACGGTTCTGCGACCGTTAGATTACGATCTATAGCACAGGCGATCCTCTGTATCGACGGCCAAGCGCATGCTACGTTGTGAACATGACCTTGGCCATGCCACCAGAGCAACTCCTTCGCTGGTATATCGAAGCGGGGGTCGACGAAGCGATCGGCGAACAGCCGCTCGACCGCTATGCCTTGGCCAAAGCGCCGGCGGCAGCGCCTCGGGCCGAATCGGGACAGCAACCGCGCCGTAACGAACCGGCAGCGGCTGTGCCATCGGCTCCGCGCGCCACCACCGCCCATCTGGCCATGGAATGCAAGACTCTGGCCGAGTTGAAGGCGGTCATGGAGTCGTTCGACGGCTGCGACCTGAAACAGAAGTGTCAGAACACGGTGTTCGCCGACGGCAATCCCGAAGCCGCCGTCATGTTGATCGGCGAGGCCCCCGGCGCCGACGAGGACCGCATCGGCCTGCCTTTCGTCGGCGCCAGCGGCAAACTACTCGACCGCATGCTGGCCTCGATCGGGCTGAACCGCGGCAGCGCCTATATCAGCAATGTCGTCCCCTGGCGTCCGCCCGGCAACCGCACCCCCTCGCCCGGCGAAATCGAAATGTGCCTGCCGTTCATCCAACGTCATATCGAATTGGTTGATCCACAGATCGTGGTCTTGTTGGGCGGCAGCCCGGCGCATGCCCTGCTGGCCCGCAACGACGCCATCAGCCGCCTGCGCGGACGCTGGATCGATTACTCGTCTTCGGGGCTGTCACGGCCGATTCCCGCCATCGCCACCTATCATCCGGCCTATCTGTTGCGCACCCCCGCCCACAAGAGAGAGGCCTGGCTGGACCTGCTGGCCATTCGCAAGCGCCTGGATGGCCGCCCCTAAGCCATTGAGACTCCGTGATATAGGACAAAAGTTCTGCCCCTTGGGCCGCTTTCGCTTGCCCCCTCCGCCTGAATCGATTTATAAAGCTGAAGACGATCATCGGCGAAACCGATTAGGTGAAGAGAAGAGATGGTGCTGAAAAGCAGGCTTCTCCAGGCATTCGTAGTCCTGGCACTGACGACCGCCGCGCTTCCCGCAAGCGCCGCCCAGCCCACGCCCGGCGAAGCCGAGGCTGAAAGCATGATCGCCGCCATCAACGGCGCTGCTGGCAAGCTGGGCCGTCAGGCCGGCATCCCCACGCTGATTTCCCACGCCGACGAAGCTCTGTATCATTCCGCTTTCGATGCGCAGGAGCACGGTCAATGGGCCGCCGCCGACCGCGCCATCGATCATCTGTCCGACGACCTGCTGGTCGGCCATCTGCTGGCCGACCGTTACCTGTCCGGCGCCTATCATGCGCAGCCGCAGGAACTGGCCGATTGGATGAGCGGCTATGCCGACCTGCCCGAAGCCCAAGACGTCTATGACATGGCCAAGCAGCGCCTGGGCAAGACCGCCGGGCTGAAGCCGCCAGCCCATCCCGAGCAGGGCAGCGCCTCGCCCAACAACCGCAACGAAGATACCGGCTGGGAAGATTTCTCGGTCGATGGCAACCGCCAAGCCTCGGCCGCCGATCATCGCCGCGCGCACGACCTGAAGGACCGCTTCCGCGCCGAGGTGCACGAGCACGCCTATGACAGCGCCGTCGCCATGCTGGACAGCGCGGACATGCTGCGGGTCTTCGACAAGGCCGATTTCGACGAGTGCAAGACCGTCCTGGCCCTGGCCATGTTCAAGGAAGGCCGCGACACCGAAGCCCTGAAATGGGCCGAGGAAGCCGCCGAGCGGTCGGGCGACGCCCTGCCGGAAGCCCATTGGCTGGCCGGTCTGGTGCAATGGCGCAGCGGCAAGCACGCCGAGTCGGCCCGTCATTTCGAAGCCGTCGGCAATGCCGTCGGTGCTTCGACCTGGCTGGTCTCCGCCGGTTCCTATTGGGCCGCGCGCGCCAATCTGGCGGCCAAGCGCCCCGACGTGGTGAACCACTGGCTGCAACAGGCCGCCGCTTATCCGCGCAATTTCTATGGTGTTCTGGCTCGCCGCGCGCTGGGCCAGGATGTGCAGTATTCGTGGGAAGAAGGCCGCCCCTTCACCGACATGGACGCCGAATCGCTGAGCCGCGTGCCCGGCGCCCGCCGCGCCCTGGCTCTGCTGCAAATCGGCGACAAGGCCCGCGCCGAGGAAGAACTGCGCTATCTGGCGCCCTCCGCCGGCCCGGCGATGTCGCAGTCGCTGCTGGCCCTGGCCCATGCCGGCGGCATGCCGGGTTTGGCCGTGCGCTTAGGCAGTTTAGTCGGCTCGCAAGACGGGCGCTCGCATGACAGCGCTGCCTATCCGGTGCCGGACTGGCATCCGACCAGCGGCTGGTCCATCGACAAGGCTCTGATCCTGGCCATCGCCCGTCAAGAATCCTCGTTCAATCCCCGCGCCAAAAGCCCGGTCGGCGCCACCGGCCTGATGCAGTTGATGCCGCGCACCGCCAAAGCCATGGGCGCCAAGGGCAGCTTGACCGATCCGCAGGTCAACCTGGAACTGGGTCAGCGCTATGTCCGCCGCCTGCTGGACGACGACACGATCAAGAACAACCTGCTGTTCCTGGCCGCGTCCTACAACAGCGGCCCCGGCAATGTGGCGCGCTGGCTGCAAACCATTCACCACGACGGCGACGCGCTGCT
>DATGZW010000091.1:0-2224 GCA_035297005.1 Patescibacteria group bacterium | reverse complement strand
AACAGCGTGGTGGGGAAGGCCAGGGCGACCAGCACCGCGACCTTGCTATCGGGAATCGCCCGCCGCGCCGCCAGCAGGAACAGCGCCAGACTCGACAGCGTCAGCGCCAGCTTGGCTGCCGCATAAGGCAACATCGCCAATGGGGCCAGCAGCGGCAGGATCAACGGCGGATACATCCACGGAAACAGGGGAATGCTGGCGATCTGTTCGGCGGTTAGGGTTCCGCCATAGGCGGCTTGGGCGGCGATCAATTCATAGGCATGCATGGTCGCGCCGTCGAAGGCGCTGCTCACCGGCAAATGCCGCATCAGCAGCGACACCGCATAAAACGTATTGAAATCGGTGATCATCGGCGCGCCGCCGCTGGGCCGCGCCTGGAACTCGATATAACCGGCCAGCAGCATCCAGGTGACGGCCAGTATCGCCGCGTAGACCAAGACGCGCTGACGGGTCAGCCAAGAGGGGGCGAGGGGTGCATTCATGCTGATTTGGCTATAGCCCCGCGTTGGAGCGAACACAATCGCCAATCCTCCCGATGCCGTCGGCAAAACCCCTGTTCCCGGACCACCGTCATCGCTATGTTGAGGGCGGCTTCGGCCATCCCCCCAACAGCTCGTTATTGCGCACTATGACCATCCGTTTGCTGCCGCCCAATTTGGTCAACCAGATCGCCGCCGGCGAGGTGGTTGAACGCCCTGCCTCCGCCGTCAAGGAACTGGTCGAAAACGCCATCGACGCCGGCGCCCGCCGCATCGAGGTGGTCTTGGGCGCGGGCGGGCAGGCGTTGATTTCGGTCACCGACGACGGCTGCGGCATGGGGCCTGAGGAGTTGGAACTGGCGGTCGAACGCCACGCCACCTCGAAACTGCCCGACGACGATTTATTCCATATCCAGGCGCTGGGCTTCCGTGGCGAGGCGCTGCCGTCGATCGGTTCGGTGGCGCGGCTGCGCCTGACCAGCCGCCCGCGCGGGGCCGATTCGGCGTGGACCTTGCTGGTCGAAGGCGGGGCCAAGGGCGCGCCCGAACCGGCGGCGCATTCGCAGGGCACCCGCGTCGAGGTGCGCGACCTGTTCTTCGCCACCCCGGCCCGGCTGAAATTTCTCAAGAACCCGCGCACCGAACTCAGCCACGCCAAGGACGTGCTGGAACGCCTGTCGATGGCGCATCCGCGCATTGGCTTCACCCTGTCCGACGAGACGCGGGCGGTGCTCAAGCTGCCGGCCTGCGGGGGCGACGACGAGACCGCGCGGGTCGAGCGCCTGACCGCTGTACTGGGCCGTGATTTCGGCCCGAACAGCGTTCTCATCGATGCCGAACGCGAGGGGCTGCGGCTGTCGGGGCGGGTCAGCCTGCCGACCTTCAACAAGGCCACCGCCGCCGGGCAATATCTGTTCGTCAATGGCCGCCCGGTGCGCGACCGCCTGCTGGCGGGGGCCGTGCGCGGGGCCTATCAGGACGTGCTGGCGCATGACCGCCACGCCATGGTGGCGCTGTTCCTTGAAGTGCCCGCCGAAGAGGTCGATGTCAACGTCCACCCGGCCAAGGCCGAGGTGCGCTTCCGCGACCAAGGGCTGGTGCGCGGGCTGATTGTCGGGGCGATCAAGCATGCCTTGGCGGCGGCGGGGCATCGCGCCGCCGTGTCGTCGGGCGATCTGGGCGCGCTGGGGGCGTATCGTCCGGCGTCGTCGCTGCCATCGCATAGCGGGGCCACGTTCGGCGGACGCTGGGAACCGCCGCCGCGCCCCTCCGCCGGGGCCTATCAGCAAGCCGCCGAGGCGCAAGCCCCGCTTGGTTTCTTCGAGGCGGCGCAACCGCAAGGCCGCGCCTTCGACGCCGAGCCCGCCACCGCCGCCGAGCCGCCGCCGGCCTATCCGCTGGGGCTGGCGCGTGGGCAGGTGCATGACACCTATATCATTGCCCAAACCGCCGATGGTCTGGTCATCGTCGATCAGCACGCGGCGCATGAGCGGCTGGTCTACGAACGGATGAAGGCGGCGCTGGCCAGCGGCGGCATCACCCGCCAGGGCCTGTTGCTGCCCGAAGTGGTGGAGATGGACGAAGCCGCCTGCGTCCGCCTGCTGGCCCGCGCCGAGGACATGGCGGCATTGGGGCTCATCGTCGAAAGCTTCGGCCCCGGCGCGGTGGTGGTGCGCGAAACCCCTGCTCTGCTGGGCGACTGCGATGTGCAAGGGTTGATCCGCGACCTTGCCGACGAGATCGCC
>DATGZW010000090.1:0-3152 GCA_035297005.1 Patescibacteria group bacterium | reverse complement strand
CGTGCGCGGCCTGTCTGATGCGGCCGACCGCATTGGCGAGGTGGTCAAGATGATCAACGACATCGCCAGCCAAACCAATTTGCTGGCCCTGAACGCGACCATCGAGGCAGCCCGCGCCGGTGATGCCGGCAAGGGCTTCGCCGTGGTCGCCGGAGAGGTCAAGAACCTAGCCAACCAGACGGCGCGCGCCACCGAGGACATCCAGGCCCAGGTGGCCGCCATTCAGGCGGAAACCGGCAAAGCGGTACTGGCAATCGGCGGCATTGCGCAAACCATCTCATCGGTGAACCAATTCACCGTCGGCATCGCCTCGGCGGTCGAGGAGCAGGGCGCCGCCACCCAGGAGATCGCCCGCAACGTCCAGCAGGCCGCCACCGGCACCGCCGCGGTATCCCGCTCGATCGGTCAGGTCATGGGGGCGATCAAGGATACCGGCACGGTTGCCGGCCGTTTGTCGGGATTGGCGGATAGTCTGTTCACCGAATCCGAGCGCTTACAGCACGACGTCAGTGGCTTCATCGCCGAAATCACCGCCGCCTGATCGCGGGATGCTGTTTTTGATCTTGCCCGTGCCGAGGAAAGTCCATAGTTTCTGCGGCACGGGCGGTTAGCTCAGTTGGTAGAGCATCTCCTTTACACGGAGGATGTCGGCGGTTCGAGACCGTCACCGCCCACCATCCCCGCCTTCAGGGGGTGGCGCTACGCAGGGCAGGGGGGCCGGCCACGAAATGCCACACCCCCTTCTGCGCAATGGATTGGCGATTCAGCCTCCAGTTTAATCAAGTAATCGGCCATCGTCTTCTGCCAGCACGGTCGCACCACCGCGATGTCGGAAGGTATGACCATCGTTTGGGTGGTTTCTCCACCTGCGATATACTTGCCGCGGCTGATTTCCGTCTACCTGCTATTTGGCCGGGGATGGGCGAAAAGAGGGCTGGCGTATTCAGGCCTGACGGCCAAGACGACTATGTGGCGGAAAGTTGGCGGTTCCATGGCATGTTTGCTTGACACAAATCGTGCCCTGCATTACATCCGTCCCCATCGCGCGGGTTTACTGCGGGGGTGTAGCTCAGTTGGTTAGAGCGCCGGCCTGTCACGCCGGAGGTCGCGGGTTCGAGTCCCGTCACTCCCGCCATTCCCTCACCGGAATGACGTAGTCCCGTCGTCAACGAAACAAAAGCCAAGGAGGCGTCGCGCGGTCCTGTCCAAGGGTGCTCTCGTCGAGAACGCCGAATGTGATGGTGGCCTGCTTCTTCTCCTGTCCTGGGGTTAGTCTGAGGGCAGAATCATGGACGCCATGCTCCTCGAATACCTGCCGATCCTCGTGTTCCTCGGCATTGCCGTGGTTGTCGCGGGCGCCGCCATTGGTGCCTCCTGGATCGTTGCTAGGCAGAAGCCGGATCGCGAGAAGACATCCGCCTACGAGTGCGGATTCGAAGCGTTTGACGATGCTCGGACCAAATTTGAAGTTCGCTTCTATCTGGTCGCTATTCTTTTCATCATCTTCGATCTCGAAGTTGCCTTTCTCTTCCCCTGGGCGGTATCGCTCGGGAAGATCGGGTTGTTTGGGTTCTGGTCGATGATCGGCTTCCTGGCCGTGCTGACCGTCGGCTTTATCTACGAATGGAATAAGGGAGCGTTGGAATGGGAGTGAACCCCGGACTGACGACCACGTCGTCCGCCGGGCCGATCGGCCCCGGTGATCAGCAGGACGCCATCCTTCAGGCGGTAACCGACGAACTGAACGAAAAGGGTTTCGTTCTGGCCAATGTCGATAAGCTGGTCAATTGGGCGCGAACCGGTTCGATGTGGCCGATGACCTTCGGCTTGGCCTGCTGCGCGATCGAAATGATTCATTCCGCCTGTGCGCGATATGATATCGACCGCATGGGCGTGGTGTTCCGCCCCAGCCCGCGCCAGTCCGACGTGATGATCGTCGCCGGCACCCTGACCAACAAGATGGCGCCTGCTCTGCGCAAGGTCTATGACCAGATGGCCGAGCCGCGTTGGGTCATATCGATGGGGTCTTGCGCCAACGGCGGCGGCTACTATCACTATTCCTATTCGGTGGTGCGCGGTTGCGATCGCATCGTGCCTGTCGATATCTACGTGCCCGGTTGCCCCCCCTCGGCGGAAGCCTTGGTCTACGGCATCCTTCAACTTCAAAAGAAGATCCGCCGCACTGGTACCATTGCACGCTGATCTTCGGCCTTCCGGCGAGTGAACATGACGCAAGCTCTGCAAGACCTCGGAGACTACATCTCCGCCGCTCTGTCCCAGGAAGTGCTCAAGGCCGAAGTGCTGAAGGGCGAGCTGATCGTGACCGTGCGCGGTGCCACGATCCAGAAGGTGTTGACCTTCCTGCGCGACGATGCCAACTGCCTGTTCAAGCAGCTTATGGACGTGTGCGGTGTCGATTATCCCGAACGCGAACAGCGTTTCGAGGTGGTCTATAACCTGCTGTCTCTCAAGCATAATCAGCGCGTTCGGGTTAAAGTGAACGCTGACGAGGAAACCCCGGTCCCCACGGTGGTCGGCGTGTTCTCCTCGGCTGGCTGGTTCGAGCGCGAGGTGTGGGATATGTACGGGGTGTCGTTCTCCGACAATCCCGACCTGCGCCGCATCCTCACCGATTACGGCTTCGACGGTCATCCGCTGCGCAAGGATTTTCCGCTGACCGGCTTCGTCGAGTTGCGCTATGACGATCTGCAAAAGCGCGTCGTTTACGAGCCGGTGAAGCTCACCCAGGATTTCCGCAACTTCGACTTCATGAGTCCTTGGGAAGGTCTGCTTCCGGGCGACGAGAAGGCGGGAGGGAAGGTCTGATCATGGCCGAAGCCCAGATCAAGAATTACACCATCAATTTTGGTCCGCAGCATCCTGCGGCCCACGGTGTGCTGCGTCTCGTCCTCGAAATGGCCGGTGAAGTGGTCGAACGGGCCGATCCGCATATCGGCCTGCTGCATCGCGGCACCGAGAAGCTGCTGGAAGCGCATACCTACCTACAGAACGTGCCGTATTTCGACCGGCTCTGCTATATCGCGCCGATGAACCAGGAACATGCGTTCTGCCTCGCGATCGAGCGTCTCCTCGGGATCACGCCGCCGATCCGCGGCCAGCTCATCCGCGTGCTTTACAGCGAGATCGGCCGC
>DATGZW010000089.1:0-9240 GCA_035297005.1 Patescibacteria group bacterium | reverse complement strand
CGTCCGCCGCTGACCGTCTGAAGGTCCAAGGAGGCCATCATGACCCGCGTTGCGCTTTATGCCCGCTATTCCTCCGACAATCAGCGCGATGCGTCGATTGAGGACCAGTTCCGCATCTGCCGCGAGCAGGCCAAACGCGAGCAATGGCAGATCGTCGCCACCTATAAGGATGCCGGCATCTCCGGCGCCAGCATGATCCTGCGCCCGGGCATCCAGCTGCTGCTGCAGGACGCCCAACGCTGCGCCTTCGACGTGGTGCTGGCGGAAGCCTTGGACCGCGTCAGCCGCGACCAGGCCGACGTGGCCACCCTGTTCAAGCATCTGCGCTTCGCCGGCATACCCATCATCACCCTGGCCGAAGGCGAAATCAGCGAGTTGCATGTCGGCCTCAAGGGCACAATGAACGCCCTGTTCCTCAAGGACCTGGCGGCGAAGACCCATCGCGGCTTGCGCGGTCGCGTCGAAAACGGCAAGTCGGGCGGTGGCCTGTGCTACGGCTACCGCGTCGTCAAAAAGCTGGATGCGCGCGGCGAGCAAATCCGCGGCGACCGCGAAATCGATCAAGCCCAAGCCGATGTGGTGCGGCGTATCTTCCGCGACTTTGCTGCGGGCATCAGCCCACGCGCCATCGCCAAGGCGCTGAACGACGACGGCACTGCCGGGCCGGATGGAAAGCTGTGGAACGACACCAGCATCCGCGGCCATGCCAAGCGCGGCACCGGCGTCATCAACAATGAACTCTATATCGGCCGGCTGATCTGGAACCGGCAGCGCTATGTGAAGGATCCGAGCACCGGGCGGCGCGTCTCGCGCCTCAACCCGGAAACAGACTGGGTGATCACCGAGGTGCCGGAGTTGCGGATCGTCGACGACAGGCTGTGGCAGGCGGTGAAGGTGCGCCAGGGCGAGATCACCGAGAAATACGTCAATGTCATTGAGGCGGTGCGCGAGGCCCATGCCTCGAACAAACTGAACGGCCTGCACCGGCCGAAGTCCCTCCTCTCCGGACTGGTCTTCTGCGGCTGCTGCGGCGGCCCCTACTCGCTGCGGGGAGCCGACCGCTATGCCTGCTCGGCCCACATTGCCAATCACTCCTGCTCCAACAGCCGGACAATTCCACGGGCGGAGTTGGAGGAGCGGGTGCTGGCCGGCTTGAAGAACAAACTGATGGCGCCGGAGGTGGCGGCGGAAGCAATGCGCGCCTATGCCGAGGAAACCAACAAGCTGAACCGAGAGCGCCGTTCAAGCGGCGAGGCCTATCGGACCGAACTGGCCAAGATTGAGCGCACGCTCAAGCAAATGCTCAATGTGATCGAGGAAGGCGGCTATACACGCGGCATGACCGACCGTATGCGCGAGTTGGAAGCGCGGGAAGACGTCTTGAGGGAACTGCTGGCTCAGACGCCCGTCGATATTCCCGACATCCATCCCAACGCCGCCGAGATCTACCGGAAGAAAGTGGTGCGGCTGACCGAGGCGTTGAACAAGCCGGAGGACCGCGCCGAAGCGGGTGAAGCCATTCGCGCCCTGATCGAGAAGATCATTCTGAAGCCTGGACCGAATCGCGGTGAGATCGACGCCACTTTGCATGGAGATTTGGGCACGATCCTGGCCTGGATCGATGCGCAAGCCACTGGAAAAGCAGCACAAACGAAAACTCCCGCAGTTTTAGCTGCGGGAGTGTCGGTATCGGTGGTTGCGGGGGCAGGATTTGAACCTGCGGCCTTCAGGTTATGAGATAGGGGACCGCCTTTTCTCCACCGTTCGCCGCGCCTCTCCTTGCCCCGCCACACCACGATAATACCTTGTTTATATTGATATTTATAACGGCGTTTTGTACCCTCTTCTTCGCTCTGGATCGCCTCGGATTTCTCCCTGCCGCTTCCACGGCGCTTCCACGAAATCCGTGGCAGCACCAGCGTGCAGACCCCGCGATCCACCCATCGGATGGAGGATGGCATGCCGCTGGACGACCACTCTGGGATCAAACTGACCAAACGGGCCATCGACCTGCTGGAGACCCGCCCCGGCCAGAACTACATCGTCTTCGACACAGAATTGCCCTGCTTCGGCGTGCGGGTCATGCCCAGCGGCAAGCGTTTCTTCCTGATCCAGTACCGGTTCCAGGGCCGCACCCGCCGGGTCATGCTGGGCATGTATGGCCCGGTTACCCCCGAGCAGGCCCGTCGCCAAGCCATGATCCTGCTGGGGCAGGTCAAGGCCGGCATTGATCCCGCCGAACAACGGGATTCCGATCGCATGGCCGGCACCATCGCCGAGTTGGGCAAGCGCTTTCTCGATCAATATGTGCCGACCCGCTGCAAGCCCAGCACGGCGGCCGAGTACAAGCGCTCCGTCGAAATGTTCATCAACTCCAAGCTTGGCACCAAACGCCTTGCCGCCCTGACCCGTGCCGATGTCTCCCAACTGCATTTCGAGTTGCGCCATATCCCCTATCAGGCCAACCGGACTTTGGGCGTGCTGTCGAAGATGCTCAATCTCGCCGAGGAATGGGGATTGCGTCCAGACGGCAGCAACCCTTGCCGTCACGTCAAAAAATACAAGGAAAACAGACGCGAACGCTTCCTGACCGGCGAGGAGATCGCCAAATTGGGCGAAGTGCTCGACCAGGTCGAAAGCCGCGGCGAGGAAAGCCGGGCGGCGGTCGCCTGTATCCGGCTGCTGCTGCTGACCGGCTGCCGGTTGAGCGAAATCCAGACGCTGAAATGGGAGCATGTGGACACCCCCTCGGCCTGCCTGCGTTTGCCCGACAGCAAGACCGGCGCCAAGGTCGTGCATGTTGGCCAGGCGGTGATCGGCGTGCTGAACGACATTGAGCGGGTCGAGGACAATCCCTATGTCATCGTCGGCACCCTGCCCCAGGCGCACCTCGCCGACATGCAAAAGCCCTGGCGTCGCATCCGCAAGCTGGCTGGCTTGCCCGAAGTCCGCATCCACGATCTCCGCCACACCTTCGCCTCAGCAGGACTGACGGTGGGCGAAGGGCTGCCGATGATCGGCAAACTGCTCGGCCATACCCAGGTGCAGACCACGGCGCGCTACGCCCATTTGGCCGCCGATCCAGTGAAGGCCGCAGTCGAACGTGTGTCGGACCGGCTGGGAACGTTCCTGGTGAAAAGTCGCACCGCCATCGCAGAGTCGACCACAGGTCTAACGGGCCAGAACATGGGGTAATCCGGGACAGACAGAATGCCCCCTTCCGCTACAGCGGCAGCTAGTGCTCAGATTTGTTCAGAATGGTGCAGGCGGCACAAAGCGGGTGAGCTGCGCTCCTACTACATTTTATGAACGGCACAATCATCGTTTTATGGCTCCTGGGTGCCTCAGATTCTGCCGTTTGGCACGCTGACTCAACGTTTGGAAAGCGGCAGAGGTGGCTTGAAGCTTCGACGACGTCATGAGCGACGCTATCCTATCCCGGAGACGGGGCGGATGGGCCGCTCATGTGGAGAATTTTGGCTCGGATCAACCTGGGAGGCTTTCCGTGGATCTAATCAGCCTGGAAGGAAAACGCATCCTGGTTACCCAGGCCGACATGTTCATGGGGCCTGCCCTGGTAAAGGTGTTCACCGAACTTGGCGCGGATGTGATCGCCGACACGAGTCCGCTGATTGCCGCCAACGCACCCGAGACCCTCGTACAATCGGTGGGAACGATCGATGTGCTGGTGGCCAATTTAGCCATTATCGCTCCCAACACGCCCGCCCAGGCTGCCGATGATACCGAATGGCGGGAGGTCTTCGCGCATCTGGTCGATCCCCTGCCCCGGTTGGTCCGCGCCGTGATCCCGGGGATGCGGGAGCGTTGTTCGGGGAAGATTTTGGTCATGGGCAGCGCCTCGGCCCTTCGCGGCATGAAGCGCGCATCCACCTATAGTGCCGCGCGAGGAGCGCAACTCGCCTATGTCCAGGCTGTGGGGGTTGAACTGGCGTCCTTCAATATCCAGGTCAACGCCATCGCCCAGAATTTCGTCGATAACCCCACCTATTTTCCCGCTGAGATTCAAGCCAATCCGGCCTTTCAGGACAGGTTGAAGCGCGAGGTCCCCCTCGGAAGGCTGGTGAGCCCGAAAGAAGACGCGGCACTGGCGGCATACTTGTGCAGCGATGCCGCGAATTGCTTTGTTGGGCAGATTTTTCCCATGTGCGGCGGGTGGGTGACAAAATAGCCCGCCGCAGCAAATTGGCCGAGGAATGGGGTGATCCGGGATTAGACAGATTGAACGCCGCCTTCCCGGCGCCAGCGCCTCGATTGTTGAACGGTTTCTCCACGCGGTTTTCCCTGAGAGTCAGAGGTCGGCCCAGGTTTCCGTGACGGGTTGAGGATTGGGAGAGAGGCTCCCGGCGCCCGTCATGGAGACGACCCATGACCCATATGGAGATTCCGGACGCCGCTCGCGATCATTCCGGCGGCTATCGGGTGGATGCGAACCGGGGAGGTCGAAACGGCCGCGTGTCCTCGGAGTGGTTTTCCCGGCCTGCGGATGAGCGCTACCTGTCCCTGTCGGAGCTTTATTCGTCCGTGCGCAGCCGGACCGAGCGGAGCCGGACCCGGACGGTGGAAAGCGCCGCGATCCGGGTAGAGGCCAGCCGCGACAATGCCGAACGGCTGACGTTGATGCTGCCGGGGGCAGACGCTCCTGTCGCGCCGACGCATTGGAGCTTCGGCCAGCTTGCCGGCTTGGTCAGTGCGCCGGCCGCCTATTTGCGCCAGCTCCCCGCCCCGCTCGCTGGGATCAACCTGCAATATGGCCTGACCTCGCATCGCGCCGAGCAGGTCAAAACCCTGGAGATCGAGGACGGCCGCGTCGAACTGCGCGCCGTCACCGGCCCCGACTATGGCCGCATCTACGACCATGAACTGGTCGCCGCTGTCCAAAGGATCGCCGGCAACGGCACCGGCGACACCCGCTGGAAAGTGCCCGGCGTGCTCGACTGGTCGACCGGCATCTACAACCCACGCGTCGACGTCACCCAGGACACGACGACGCTTTACGCCTCCGACCGCGACGTTTTCCTGTTCCTGGTCGATGATCTCAATCCCATCGAAGCCGGGCACCTGCCGGACGGTTCGCCCGACCTCTATTTCCGGGGATTCTATTGCTGGAACTCGGAAGTCGGCGCCAAGACGCTCGGCATGGCGAGCTTCTATCTCCGCGCCGTGTGCCAGAACCGCAACCTGTGGGGCGTCGAAGATTTCCAGGAAATCACCATCCGCCATTCCAAATATGCCGCCTCGCGCTTCGCCCACGAAGCTGCCCCGGCCCTGACCCGGTTCGCCGATTCGTCGCCTATGCCGTTCGTCAACGGCATCACGGCGGCACGGGAGAAAATCGTCGCCCGCAGCGACGAGGACCGCGATGAGTTTCTGCGCAAGCGCGGCTTCTCCAAGGGCGAAACGACGAAGATCATCGAGACGGTGCTGGCCGAGGAAGGCCGCAAACCCGAAAGCGTGTTCGATTTTGTCCAGGGCATCACCGCCATCGCCCGCGACAAGCCCCACCAGGACGCCCGCCTCGACCTGGAGGCCCGGGCCAAGAAACTGCTCGACCGGACAGCCTGATTCCCGGAAAGCCGGAGACCCAGAGATCAGGGTCTCCGGCTCTACGTCTTTCCGGCATTACGCGTCCACGCCGATCCGGCGTTCAGCCGTCCCGGGTTTGCGCATTCCCTGCCTTACGCTTCCGTGGGTTTCCGGTTTTGCGGCGCCGTCCTCAGAGGGAGAGGGCGGCGCTTCGCTTGGTGACGGGTTGGAGGCCGAGAGAGAGTTTTTCGACCGCCCGTCGCGGAGTATATCCCGATGGCTACTGTCCAGAAAATAACCCTGTCGCCCTCGCGCGACATTCCCTTCAACAAGCTGGTGCTCAGCCAGTCGAACGTCCGGCGCGTCAAGGCCGGCGTCTCACTTGAGGAATTGGCCGAGGACATCGCCCGGCGCGGCCTGCTCCAGGGTCTCAGCGTCCGGGCCGTCGTCGACACCGCTGGCGTCGAGACCGGCCTGTTCGAGATTCCCGCCGGTGGCCGGCGCTACCGGGCGCTGGAACTGCTGGTGAAGCAGAAGCGTCTGGCCAAGACCGCGCCGGTGCCCTGCATCGTCCGTGAAGGCGGTATCGCCGAAGAGGACTCGCTGGCCGAGAACATCCAGCGGGCTCCACTCCATGCTCTCGACCAGTTTCGCGCTTTCCTGACACTCAAGGAGAAAGGCCAGTCAGAAGAAGAGATCGCCGCCGCCTTCTTTGTTTCGGTCGCCGTGGTCAAGCAGCGCCTCAAGCTCGCCTCCGTCTCCTCCAGGCTGCTCGACATCTATGCCGAAGACGGCATGACCTTGGATCAACTGATGGCCTTCACCGTCTCCGGCGACCATGAGCGTCAGGAGCAGGTGTTCGAGCGGCTGTCCCAATCCTACGACAAGCAACCTCATGTCATCCGCCGCATGCTGACCGAAGGCGCGGTGCGCGCCGCCGACAAGCGGGTGCGGTTCATCGGCATCGACTCTTACGTCGCGGCCGGTGGCGCTGTGCTGCGCGATCTGTTCCAGGGCGACGATGGCGGCTGGCTGCAGGACGCAGCCCTGATCGACCAAATGGTCGCGGGAAAGCTGAACGAGGAGGCCGGACAGATTGCCGCCGAGGGCTGGAAATGGATCGAGGTGGCACCCGACTTTCCCTACGGCCACACCTTCCGCCTGCGCCAGCTTCGCGGCGAGCCCGCGCCGCTGACGGTCGAGGAGGAAGCAGCGCGCGGAGTCCTCCAGGCGGAATACAACCGGCTGTCGGAAGAATACGACAGCGCCGACGACCTGCCCGACACGGTCGATAAGCGCTTTGGCGAACTGAAGACGGCGTTGTAGGCTTTTGAGACTCGGCCCCTTTCCTTCGATCCGGGCGAGATCGCCCGGGCAGGCGCCTTCATCAGCATCACCCAGCACGGCACCTTGCGCGTCCAGCGCGGTTATGTCCGGCCGGAAGACGAGGTGCCGGTCGAACCGGAGACCGGTCCAGTCCAGGGCGACGAAGCCAGTGCCGCGATGGCGGCAGCTTACGAAGGAAACGAGGGCGTTGCGATCGAAGCTGAAGCGCCGCAGCCGGAGCCCACAGATGAGGATGGCTTGACGCCGATCTCCGACCGGCTGATGGCCGAATTGACCGCCCATCGCACGCTCGGCCTGCGCCAGGCCTTGGGCGAACGGCCGGACGTCGCCGTCCTCGCGGCCCTGCACAGTCTGACGCTGAAAGTTTTCTATCACTATGGTTCGGATAGCTGCCTGGAGTTGGACCTGAGAAGCGTCAGCTTCGGCACGCAGGCACCGGGGCTGAATGACAGCGCCTCCGCCGAGGCGATCCGCGTTCGGCATGACGATTGGGCCAAGGCACTGCCGAAAGACTCGGCCGACCTCTGGGACGCGCTCCAGGCGTGGGACGCCGACAGCCGATCAGGCCTGTTCGCCCATGTCGTCAGCCTGTCGGTCAACGCCGTGCTTGAGGCGTGGAACCGGCGGCCGCGGGCGCTCGTCCATGCCGATCGGCTAGCGCAGGCGGTCGATCTCGACATGGCGGCGGCCGGGTGGAAACCGACCATGGACAATTTCCTCGGCCGCGTCCCCAAGGCCCGCATCCTCCAGGCCGTGGCCGAAGCGAAAGGCCAACGCGCCGCCGACCGCATCGAACATCTGAAGAAAGGCGACATGGCCACCGAAGCCGAGACCCTTCTGGCCGGCACCGGCTGGCTGCCCGAACCGTTGCGCACGCCGGGGCGGTCGCAGACCGAAAGCGGAGACGCGGTCTCGGATTCCGTCATAGACGAGGCGGCGGAGACCGACGGTGAAACGCCCCTAAGCGAAGACGACGCACTTGCCGACACAGACGACGCCGACGGAGACCCTCGCCCCGCCGCGGCCGAATAGCCCATCACCCGATGGGACGAGACTGGCCCGCTGGCGACGGCGGGCCTTTTCTTTCGGAGGCGTATCATGTCGGGAAAGCCGCATGATCTGGCATGCCGTCTCGCCGGGCAGGCCGAGGCGGTGTGCCGCCATTATCTCTCCGCCGGCCACCGCGAGGGCCGCTACTGGCTGGTCGGCGATGTCCGCAACACACCGGGGCGCTCGCTGTTCGTGCGGCTGGACGAGTCCCCCAAGGGACCGGCCGGGAAATGGACCGACGCGAGCACGTCCGAGCATGGCGACCTGCTCGACGTCATCCGTCTCTCTTGCGGTCTGGTCGACTTCACGGATGTCGCCGACGAAGCCCGGTCGTTCCTCAGCCTGTCGCACGAGGCGCCAGAGGCGTCACCGAAGCATCGGGCGCCACCGGCACCGTCAGGCTCGCGGGAGGCGGCACGGCGGCTGTTCGCCATGGCCCGGCCGATTGCCGGCACCGTCGTGGAAACGTATTTACGGAATCGCGGCATTACGGCTTTGCCCGGAACCGGAAACCTGCGCTTCCACCCCTGCTGCTATTACCGGCCGGATGAGCACAGCCCGACCGAGACCTGGCCGGCGATGATCGCCGCCGTCACCGATCTCGATGGCCATCTCACCGGGGCGCACCGCACCTGGCTCGATCCCTCCGGCAACGGCAAAGCGCCGATTGCCACACCACGGCGAGCGATGGGCCAACTGCTTGGCCATGCCGTCCGTTTCGGGATGGCCCGTGACATCCTGGCGGCGGGCGAAGGGATCGAGACCATGCTGTCGCTGCGCGGCGCCCTGCCCCGCTTGCCGATGGCGGCAGCGTTGTCCTCTGCCCACCTCTCCGCCCTGCTGTTCGGTCCGGATCTGCGTCGGCTCTATGTCGCCCGCGACGACGACCCGGCCGGCGACGCGGCCCAGGCGATCCTGATCGAACGGGCGATGGGAGCCGGGATCGAGGCGATCACCCTGTCGCCAACGCTGGGAGACTTCAACGACGATCTGCGGCACCTGGGGATCATCGCCTTGCGCGCCGCCGTGCGAGTACAGATCGCCCCGGAAGACGTCACCCGTTTCATGATCGCATGAGGCAGGACTGGCCTGGGACGGATGGAAACGGCATGTTGCCCTGCCCTGTTCGGTCCAGCGCTTTTCCAGGCTGTCGGAGAGGACCGCGCCCACGGCCTTCTTCCGGGGCGATCGGCCGTCAAACGTCCCGGCCCGGCAAGGACTGCGACCGGCGATTTTCCGCCGCACGGGCGAGCCGCGCTTTGCATCGCCACACAAAATCGCCGTCCTCCGTCCTCCTCC
>DATGZW010000088.1:0-6981 GCA_035297005.1 Patescibacteria group bacterium | reverse complement strand
AAGACGCGCGGCGTCCAGACTTTGCATACGCGCGTTCCTTCATCCGCACTGCATAAACAAGTATGTCACTCTACAACGCCTTTCAGGCGGGTGAAAGCCCTGGTATGAAACCATAACAATTTACCGCAAGCGGGTGCGGTCGTTCTGTCGCGGGGGTGTTTTCGATGCCGGTGGTGCCATTGCCGTCTTTCGTCCAGGCGGCGTCGTTGTCCGCCGTCGATGTGCATTCGGTGCATGCGGTGCTGTTGGCCGAGGACGGGCGGTTGTTACTGCAACGGCGCGACGACAAGCCGGGGATCGTGCTGCGCGATCATTGGGCGTTCTTCGCCGGGGCGATGGAGGCGGGCGAAGCCGCCGAACAGACGCTGCGCCGCGAATTGGCCGAGGAACTGCGGCTGGGCGGGGACATCGAGCCGGTGTGGCTGACGGAAAGCGTCTGCGTGCTGCCGCGTGAGCGCAACCGGGTGGCACATCGGGTGTGGTTCGTCGTGCCGCTGAGCGACGCTCGGCTGGCTGCGTTGGATCAGCGGGAAGGGGCTGGGCGCGGGTTGTTCACCATCGCCGAAATGGCCGCGCTGCCCAAGGTGGCGCCGTGGGACGTGGCGGCGGCGATGCTGCTGACCCGGCGCGAGGTGTTGTTCGGCGATGGCGGATGCTTGCCCTTGTCGTGCCCGGTCCTGTAGGAAAGAGGGCTCATCCGTTTAGGAGAATGGCCATGCCGCCCAAGACCAACCCGCTCAAGCTCAATCCCTTGCAGTCGCGCACCCTGGTGCTGTTGCAGGAGATGGCCCGCTATCCCGAAATGGGGACGCCGGTGCAGGACAGTGATGGCGATGTCTTTCTGTCGCGCATTCCGCATCCGCATGGCGACCATTTCCACATCGGCCGCAAAGTGGTGTCGGCCAGCGACGCCACCGGCTTGCACAACGAAGCGGTGTGGGTAGCGCTGGAGCGCAAGGGGCTGGTGAAGTCGTCGTTTCCCTACGCGCTGACCATCACCAAGGCCGGTATTGCTTACGACACCGGGCTGTCCGCGCAGATCCTGCACGGGTCGGATCACTGAGGGGGCTCTGACGGGTATCGTCAGGCGTCGATGATGGGTGTTGGTCGGCATACCCAAAATCCGTCATGGCCGTGCTCGTCACGGCCATCCACGCCGATCGGCGGGATGACGGCCGGCGGTCAACGGATTCGGCCGGATATGCACTGCGGCGTGGGTCACCGGGACAAGCCCGGTGACGACGATATGGAGTTGATGACGCCCTAACTGCCGGCGGTGAAGCGGTAGCCTTCGCCCCGGCAGGTTTCGATCACCGATTGGCGGCCATCGCCGCCCAGTTTGCGGCGGATGCGGCTGACCAGGGTGTCGATACTGCGCAGGTCGGTGTCGGGGTGTTCGGTGCCCAGCAGGTGGCACAAGGTCTCGCGGCTGAGGATGCGGCGGGGCCGTTCGGCGAATAATAGCAGCAACGAGAATTCGGCGGGGGTCAGGCGCGGCGTTTCGCCCTGCTCGCCGGTCAGGCTGCGCGCCGCCTTGTCCAGCACCCACGGCCCGAAGCGCAGGTCCGGCGGTAGACGCAAGCCGGCATCCTGGGGCTGCGCGCGCCGCCGATCCAGCACATTGCGCACGCGGGCCACCAACTCGCGCGGGAACACCGGCTTGGCAACGTAGTCGTCTGCGCCGACCTCCAGCCCCTGCGCCCGCTGTTCGGGCCGCCCCGCCGACGAGACGATGATGATGCCGATGTTTTGAGTGGTGCGCAGAGTGCGGGCCAGTGTCAGCCCGTCGCCGTCGGGAAGTTGCAGATCCAGCAGCACCAGGGCGATCTCGCCATGCGCCAACTCGTCCCGCGCCTCGCGCGCGGTCGAGGCTGCGGCGACCCAATAGCCAGCCGCGCGCAGGCAGGTCGCCAGCAGCGCCTGTACGGCGGGGTCGTCCTCGACAACCAAGATACGTGTTTTGTCCTGCATCGAGTGTTCCAACTGGACCGTCCAAAGGACGGCACGACCATCCAGGCCGCATCACTGTCTCATTCAGACAACTTCCAGACAAGGTCGCAGGCTATGATTTTCTCGTGAAACAGCGGCGGGCCGCCAGACCGGCATGGTCCCGTCACAGGCATAACGCGAAAGATCAAGGCCATGGCCTCCGTCTCCCCCAGTATGTCAAGCGATCCGCTCCCGTCCTTCATTCCGCTGTCCTCGGGTCATGTGGCGATCGACGAGGATCATCGGCAATTGGCGGACTTGGCCGCCCGCTTCCGCCAAGCCGTCGCGGCCAGCAACCTGCCTCTGGCCATGCATCTGTTCGAGGTGCTGCTCAGCGGGATGCAGGCGCATTTCAAACGCGAGGAAGGGCTGTTGATCGCCGCCTCGGCCCCCGAACGCTACGACCACATGGCGATGCACGAGGACGTCATGCGCGAACTGCTGACCATTCGCCAGGACGGCTTTCGGGTGCTGCGCTGCTGGCCCGACCGCGCCGTCGATTTGCTGGGGCATCTGCTGCGCCGTACCCAGGCGCATGACCGGCGGTCGGCGCCATCGTTTGCTGGTGGCGGCAGCCTGCCGCCGTTGGCGCTGCTTCTTCCGCAATAGCCGATTTCCGACAGCAAACGGGCGCCGCTTCCCGGTGGGGAGGCGGCGCCCGCACGCGTGACCGGTCAGCAGCAGCCGCTGATCCGGCGGGTGTAACGGCTGTCCTGGCGTTCGCGGAAGAACTCCTCATAGGACATGACCGGAAGGCCGGGATGGGTGGTCTTGCGGTGTGCGACGTAGTTGTCGTAGTCCGGAATCCCCACCATCAGGCGGCTGGTCTGTTTGACGCGGCTATAGAACTCCTTGAACTCCTCAAGCATGGCCAACCTCCCCGCCGACCTCGATCACGGTCACCTTGGGATTGGCCCGCGCCTTGATGATCCCGGTCACGCCATAGAAGCACATGGCCAGCACCACCAGCACGAAGGCCAGAGCCAGGGTGGCGTCGACATAGTCGTTGAAGACGATCTTGGACATCTGTTCGAGGGTCTTGGCTGGAGCCAACACCTTGCCTTGCGCCAAGGCGTCGGCGAACTTTTGCCCATGCTTCCAGAAGCCGATGGCCGGATTGTCGCTGAACACCTTTTGATAGCCGGCGGTCAGGGTGCAAATCAGCAGCCAAGCGGTCGGGAACAGGGACACCCAGGCATATTTACCGCGCTTCATCTTGAACAGCACGACGCTGCACATGATCAAGGCGATGCCAGCCAGCATCTGGTTCGAGATGCCGAACAGCGGCCACAGGGTGTTGATGCCGCCCAGCGGATCGGTGACGCCGGCATAAAGGAAATAGCCCCAGCAGGCGACGGCGGCAGCCGAGCCGGTCACGTTGTTGAACCAGCTTTTGGTCGCCTTGTAAGCGGGAACGACGCTGCCGACCATGTCTTGGATCATGAAGCGGGCGACGCGGGTGCCGGCATCGACGGTGGTCAGGATGAACAGCGCTTCGAACAGGATGGCGAAGTGGTACCACACGCCCATCATCGCCGTGCCGCCGATGACCTTCGAGAAGATATGCGCCATGCCCACCGCCAGGGTCGGAGCCCCGCCGGTACGCGACAGGATGGAGGTCTCGCCGACGTCCTTGGCCACCTGGGCCAGCATGTCGGGGGTGATGACGAAGCCCCAACTTGACACCGCCGCCGCCGCCGACACCACATCGGTGCCGATCTTGGCTGCCGGGCTGTTCATGGCGAAGTAGATGCCGGGCTCGATGACGCTGGCGGCGATCATCGCCATGATGGCGACGAAGCTTTCCATCAGCATGCCGCCGAAGCCGATGAAGCGGGCCTGGGTTTCATTCTCCAACATCTTGGGCGTGGTGCCCGACGAGATCAGCGCATGGAACCCCGACACCGCGCCACAGGCGATGGTGATGAACAGGAACGGGAACAGGCTGCCGGAGAACACCGGGCCGGTGCCGTCGGTGAACTGGGTAACAGCCGGCATCTTGAGGTCGGGCAGGACCACCATGATGCCGACGGCCAAGGCACAGATGGTGCCGATCTTCAGGAAGGTGGTCAGGTAGTCGCGTGGGGCCAGCAGCAGCCACACCGGCAACACCGAGGCGACGAAGCCATAGGCCATCATGATGATCGCCAGTTGCGGCCCGGTGAAGGTGAACAGCGGGGCCAGATCGGGGCTTAGCGAGACGGTGCGGCCATAGACCAAGGCGGCCATCAGCAGCACGAAGCCGATCAGCGACATCTCGCCGACGCGGCCCGGACGGATGAAGCGGCCATAGATGCCCATGATCAGCGCGGTCGGCACGGTCGAGAACACCGTGAAGGTGCCCCAGGGGCTGCCGGCCAGGGCGTTGACGACGACCAGGGCCAGGATGGCGACGATGATGATCATGATCAGCAGCACGCCGACCAGGGCGATAGCGCCGGCCACCGGACCCATTTCGGTGCGGATGATGTCGCCCAGCGAGCGCCCGTCGCGGCGCGACGAAATGACCAGGACCAGCATGTCCTGCACCGCGCCGGCGAATACCACGCCGGCCAGGATCCACAAGGTGCCGGGCAGATAGCCCATCTGCGCGGCCAGCACCGGACCGACCAGCGGACCGGCTCCGGCGATGGCGGCGAAGTGGTGGCCGAACAGCACGTATTTGTTGGTGGGAACGTAATCCAGGCCGTCATTATAGCGGACGGCCGGGGTTTGGCGGTTGGGATCCAGGCTCATCACCTTTTCGGCGATGAACAGGCCGTACAGGCGATAGGCGATCAAATAGGTGCAGATCGCCGCGATCACCAGCCATACGGCGTTGACCGGTTCGCCTCGGGTCAGCGCCACCACCCCCAGGGCGACGGCCCCCAGCAGAGCAAGGGCGAACCAACCAAGTCTTGGAAGGGTGCTCGACATCGTGGGTTCTCCGACATGTGCGACAGCGTCGCATTCTTATTACGATGTAAGCCAGGGTCGTGACGGAGGCCCCGGCGGGGCCACGCCATCCGATTCGGCAGGACGTAATCTCGTCATAAATTTGCGCCCAAAATGTCCGCTTGGACAGAAATTTTACAAGCTAAACAAGGGTGAAGCGCAGGGCTAACCGCCGATTAGGCTTTCGCGGCGCAACAGAGTGCCTGTGGCGATTGATGGGGGCATTTTTTCTTTGCTCCGGTGCCGCATCACCTGTAGCGGCGTCGGAAGGCACTTGCCGCCCACTCACCTGAAATAGAAGATAAATGCATATTAAGCACTCTCATATGGATGTCTGCCTTATGCAGGCACGCAGTCTTGGCCTTGGCGGGGCGGCGGCAGTGTCTCTCCGTTCTGCCGAGATCGAGGCGATTTCACAAGCCGTGCCGCCCGGCGCCACCGCCTGACGTCATCTGCCTATCTGCCTGTCATTTAAGCATATCGGCCGGGAGCGCCTTGCATGGCTGTCCTGGCCGTTTGTCTTTTGGGGGTATTCCCCACGATTTCGGCGCATCTCCATCCCTCGGCCAAAGGCTTGCGGAGGATGGGGGATTGCCGTCGGCAGGCCACTTGCTGTGCATCGCAAGGGGGCATTGCCTAGCCTTTGCGCATCGCAGCGGGGGCAAACCATCCTGTGATGGTCATCATTATCGTTTAAAATCAATGCATTGATGATGTTGGCATGAATGCTGCTTTAATGGGATCATTGCATCGGGGGAACTCGCCTTGGCCAACCTCGGCCCCCTCTAGCGTAACGATACTGACCCTGTGGGGGATTTGATGAAGTACATCGTCGCGATCGTGAAGCCTTTCAAACTCGATGAAGTCCGCGATGCCCTGTCGGCCCTCGGCGTTCAGGGTCTGACCGTTAGCGAGGTCAAGGGCTTCGGCCGTCAGAAAGGCCAGACCGAAATTTATCGCGGGGCCGAATACGCCGTGAGCTTCCTGCCCAAGACCAAGATCGAAGTCGCCGTGGCCGATGACGTCGCCGAAAGCGTGGTGGAGGCCATCCGCACCGCCGCCAATACCGGCAAGATCGGCGACGGCAAGATCTTCGTCACCGAATTGACCTCGGTGGTGCGTATCCGCACCGGCGAAACCAACGACTCAGCGCTTTAAGGGGGCCTGACAGATGAAGCAGATGGTACGTAAAGTATCGCAGCTCGCCGGTGCGGCGGGCATGATGAGCACCTTGTGGGCCGGTCAGGCTCTGGCCCAGGCCGCCGACGCAGCCGCTGCGGCCGCGCCTGCCGCCGATGCGGCGGCACCCGTGGTGCTCAAGCTGGATTCGGGCGATACCGCCTGGATGCTGGTGTCGTCGGTGCTGGTGCTGATGATGCTGATCCCCGGCCTGGCGCTGTTCTACGGCGGTCTGGTGCGCAAGAAGAACGTGTTGGCCGTGCTGATGCAGTCGTTCTTCGCCGCCGGCCTGCTGTCGGTGTTGTGGATCGTCGTCGGCTACAGCCTGGCCTTCACCGAAGGCAACGCCATCATCGGCGGCTTCAGCCGCGTCATGCTGTCCGGCATCCTGCCCGATACCATTTCGCCGTTGGCTCCGACCATCCCGGAAACCGTTTTCGTGATGTTCCAGTGCACTTTCGCCATCATCACTCCGGCGCTGATCATGGGCGGCCCGGCTGACCGCATGAAGTTCTCGGCGGCGATGATTTTCCTGGGCGTGTGGCTGTTGGCCGTCTATGCCCCGATCGCCCACATGGTGTGGGGCCCCGGCGGTTTCCTGGGCGGCGTCGGCGTGCTCGACTTCGCCGGCGGCACCGTGGTTCACATCAACTCGGCCATTGCCGGCTTGGTCGCGGCCATCATGATCGGCAAGCGCAGCAACATGGGTTCCGAGAATCTGGCTCCGCACAACCTGGTGCTGACCATGATCGGTGGCGCCCTGCTGTGGGTGGGCTGGTTCGGCTTCAATGCCGGTTCGGCTCTGACCTCGGGCGGTTCGGCTGGTTTCGCCATGATCAACACCCACCTGGCCACCAGCGCCGCCGTGGTGTCGTGGAC
>DATGZW010000087.1:0-6929 GCA_035297005.1 Patescibacteria group bacterium | reverse complement strand
GCCGAAGCCGCCGGGGAAAATGATGGCGTCGAACTCGATGGCGCGGAAGCTTGCCAGATCGCGGATGCGGCCACGGGCGATGCGGGCGGCTTCTACCAATACGTTTCGTGTTTCCGCCTGCTCGGTGCCGGTCAGGTGGTTGATGACGTCGCGTTGCGGAATGTCGGGGGCGAAGCACTGCGCCTCGGCGGCGTGGCGGTCCAGCGCCAACAGGGTCAGCACCGCTTCATGGATTTCAGCGCCGTCATTGACGCCGCAGCCCGACAACACGACGGCGATTTTTGGCTTAGTGGTCATGGTGGCGATCCCTGTCTGCCTGAATGCGCGCACAGGGTAAAGTCGCCGGGCGAGGGGTGCAAGCCGGTCTTCGGCGTTGTTTCCTCGCCGGTCATGCCCCGATATGATGTCTCCTTCCGGGCGCTGCGGAAATTGTGCGCCGCAGCATTCACCCCCAATCGCGTCGAAAGGATGCCGATGGCCGCTTCCCATGCCATGTCCAAGCTGGAGCGCCTGTTTGCGCGCCTGAACGCCATCGACGAATCGCTGGGCATCCTGCATTGGGACATGGCGACGATGATGCCGGTGGGCGGTGCCGAATCGCGGGCCGGGCAGTTGGCGATTCTGAAATCGCTGCATCACGAATTGCTGACCGCGCCCGAGGTGCCGGACCTGCTCGCCGCCGCCGAGGGCGAGACGCTGGACGGCTGGCAGCGGGCCAATCTGGCGGAGATGCGGCGCGACTGGATTCATGCGGCGGCGGTGCCGGCGCAACTGGTCGAGGATCTGTCGCGCGCCGGTTCGGCTTGCGAGATGGTATGGCGCAAGGCGCGCCCGGCTTCGGACTTCGCCGCCGTGAAACCCGCTTTGGCCGAGGTACTGCGTCTGACCCGCGAGGTTGCCGAGGTTAAAAGCCAGGCGCTGGGTGTCGGTCTCTACGACGCGCTGCTCGACCAGTACGAGCCGGGCGGCAGTTCCGCTGTCATCGATGCGGTGTTCGCGGATCTGGGGCGGTTCCTCCCCGGCTTCCTGGCCGAGGTGCTGGCCAGGCAGCCGCCCGCGCCCCAAGGTCCGCAAGGACCGTTCCCGGCGGATCGCCAAAAGGCCTTGGCCTTGCGCATGATGACGGTGCTCGGCTTCGACTTCGAGCATGGCCGCTTGGATATCAGCCAGCATCCGTTCTGCGGCGGCACGCCCGACGACGTGCGCATCACCACCCGCTATGACGACGAGGATTTCATGCGCAGCTTGCTTGGCGTGGTGCATGAAACCGGGCATGCGCTGTACGAACGCGGGCTGCCCGAACAATGGCGCGGCCAGCCGGTCGGTCGGGCGCGCGGCATGGGGGTGCATGAAAGCCAAAGCCTGCTGATGGAGATGCAGGCTTGCCGTTCACGCGAATTTCTCTCCTTCGCCGCCCCGCTGATGGCCGAGGCATTCGGTGCCGCTGGTCAACCGGGCTGGGACGCCGAGACCTTGCGCGCCGTCAATGTGCGGGTCACCCCCGGTTTCATCCGCGTCGATGCCGACGAGGTCAGCTATCCCGCCCATGTGATCCTGCGCTATCGCCTGGAAAAGGCATTGATCGCCGGCGAGATGCAAGTGGACGACATTCCCTCGGCGTGGAACGAAGGATTCGCCGAATTGCTGGGTCTGACTCCGCCCGACGACCGCCAGGGCTGCTTGCAGGACATCCACTGGTATGACGGCGCTTTCGGCTATTTCCCCACCTATACCCTGGGGGCGATGACGGCGGCGCAGTTGTTCGACGCCGCGCGGCGCGCCGTGCCGGGGCTGCTGGACTCCATCGGCCAGGGCGATTTCGCCCCGCTGCTGGGCTGGCTGCGGGTGAACGTGCATGGCCATGCCTCGCATTTGTCCTCGGCCGAATTGCTGACACGCGCCACCGGCCGCCCGCTCGATGCGCAGGTGTTCAAGGATCACCTGCGGGTGAGGTATCTGGGGTGAAAATTCCGCATCTGTTGCTGATGCCAAATACCTGAAAGTCGTCATGGCCGTGCTTGTCACGGCCATCCACGCAGTTGGGCAAGACGACGCCCGGTGGGCAATCGACACGGCCGGAGGTGCACCCCGGCGTAGATACCCGGCACAAGGCCGGGCACGACGGTTTTTGGTTGGTATGTGGTCGGGACATAATCGGATGCGACAACTGGCGACGCGCCCCGAATATTTCGATGCATTTTAACAACATTTTTCGCAAGTCGTGTCTGGACGCGGCGGATGCGCGGTCCCACATGCCAAAAAGGCTAACTCGGTTGGGAGGCAAACATGCCGTGGAGACAAGAGTGGAGCAGTGAGAACCCGCGCATCGACGAGGAACATCGACGGCTATACCGGCTGATGGGGCATCTCGAACATGCCATCGTCGAGGACAGCCGTCCCGACCGCACGGCCAAGGCCATCGGCCTGCTGTGCGACCGCATGGCGGCGCATTTCGATGTCGAGGAAACCGTGGCCGCTCAGGCGGATACTGAATCCTGCACTATCCTGCGCGACGACCATACCAACCTTTTGTGGATCCTGGATCGCCTGCGGGCGGTGCCAGCGAGTGACAAAGGGCATCGGGTGGAGACCTTGCGCGAGTTTATGGGGGCTTTGTCTCGGCACGACAACGATGTCGATGTGCCGCTTTTCCGCATGATGGCGCAGCACTGAAATCTGATTGGACTCCGTTTTTTGCTTGGCGCCGCCCTTGTCCGACCCGATATCCGCCGTTACTGTGTGCGGTCGCCTCGGGCGGCGACCAAGTGGAGCGAGATTCTTTGACCTATCACAGCACTCGTGGACAGGCGCCTGTCCTCGCTTTCGACGATGTTCTTCTGGCCGGTCTGGCGCGCGATGGCGGCCTTTATCTGCCGCGGACGTGGCCGACATTGTCGTCCAATGAGCTGAAATCCATGGCCGGGCTGTCTTATGCCGAGGTGGCGACGCGGGTGATGCTGCCGTTCCTCGACGGCACCATCGCCGAGGACGATTTCGCCGCTCTGGTCGCCGACACCTATGCCGGGTTCGGCCATCCGGCGGTGGCGCCGCTTAAGCAATTGGGCCGTAACGACTGGCTGTTGGAGCTGTTCCACGGTCCGACGCTGGCCTTCAAGGATTACGCCCTGCAATTGCTGGGGCGCTTGTTCGACCATGTGCTGACCAAAAAGGGCCAGCGAGTGACCATCGTCGGCGCGACCTCGGGCGATACCGGGTCCGCCGCCATCGAAGCCTGCCGCGACCGCGAGGCCGTCGATATCGTCATCCTGCATCCGCAGGGCCGCACCTCCGAGGTGCAGCGCCGCCAGATGACCACGGTGATGTCGGCCAATGTCCACAACATCGCTATCGAGGGCACCTTCGACGACTGCCAGGACATGGTCAAAGCCATGTTCAACGACCAGTCGTTCCGCGACGAGATCAATCTGTCGGCAGTCAATTCGATCAATTGGGCGCGCATCATGGCCCAGATCGTCTATTACATCGCCGCCGGCACCGCTTTGGGCGCGCCCAAGCGCGACGTCGCTTTCGCCGTGCCGACTGGCAATTTCGGCAATGTCTACGCCGCCCATGCGGCGCGGCGCATGGGGCTGCCGATCAGCCAGTTGGTGGTGGGATCGAATGCCAACGACATCCTGACCCGCTTCTTCGAGACTGGGGCGATGACCATGGGCGGGGTGGTGCCGACCTTGTCACCGAGCATGGACATCCAGGTGTCGAGCAATTTCGAACGTTATCTGTTCGACCTGTTCGGCGAGGATGCGGGCAAGGTTCAGGCGCGCATGCAGAAATTCCGCGATGCCGGAGCATTCTCGGTGCCCGCCAAGAAGATGGCCAAAACGGCCAAACTGTTCGACGGCTTCCGCCTCGACGACCAAGGGACCAAACACGTGATCCGTCAGATTTTCGAAGAGACCGGCGAGTTGCTCGACCCGCATAGCGCCATCGGCGTCGCCGCCGGACGGGCGCGCCGCCGCGATGCCGATGTGCCGATGATCGCCCTGGCCACCGCTCATGCCGCCAAGTTCCCGGCGGCGGTGGAAGAGGCGACCGGCGTGCGTCCTGGCCTGCCGCCGCGTCTGGCCGATTTGTTCGACCGCCCCGAACGCTATGACGTGCTGCCCAATGATTTGAATACGGTCAAAGCCTATGTGAAGCGCGTGGCGCGGGTGGCGGCATGAGCGATCTCGACAGCATCCGTCTCACCCATCTGGACAACGGCCTGACGGTTATCACCGACAGCATGGATTCGGTGGAAACTGTATCGTTGGGGGTGTGGGTCAACGCCGGCACGCGGCATGAGACGCCGGAGATCAACGGCATCTCGCATCTGCTGGAGCATATGGCGTTCAAGGGCACGACGCGGCGCACTGCGCGCGATATCGCCGAGGAGATCGAGGCGGTCGGCGGTCATCTGAACGCCTATACCTCGCGCGAGCACACCGCCTATTACGCCAAGGTGTTGAAGGAAGACACCGATCTGGCGCTCGACATCATCTCGGACATCCTTCAGCATTCCAGCATCGAAGGCGACGAGTTGGAGCGCGAGCAAGCGGTGGTGGTTCAGGAAATCAGCCAGGCCATCGACACCCCCGACGACATCATCTTCGACCATTTCCAATCGACGGCCTTCCCCGATCAGGCGGTTGGCCGCCCGGTGTTGGGCACCGCCGAGATCGTGCGCGGCATGACCCGCGACACCCTGGCCGGTTATATGCACGACAATTACGGCGCCCAGCGGATGATTCTGGGAGCCGCCGGCCGTCTTGACCACGATGCCGTGGTGGCGATGGCCGAGCGCAGTTTTACCGCTCTGCCGCCCGACAGCCCGACCCCCAAGGAAGTCGCGCGCTATCAAGGCGGCGATTTCCGCGAGGCCCGCGAGCTGGAACAGGTCCATGTGGTGTTGGGCTTCGACGGCGTTTCCTATGACGATCCCGACTTCTATTCGGCCTCGGTGCTATCCACCCTGTTGGGCGGCGGCATGTCGTCGCGTCTGTTCCAGGAAGTGCGGGAAAAGCGCGGTCTGGTCTACTCGATCTATTCTTTCACCGCGTCCTATAACGACGGCGGGTTGTTCGCCATCTATGCCGGCACCGGCGAGGACGAGGTGGCCGAGGTCATTCCGGTGATCTGCGACGAGGTGATGAAGGTCACCCAGAGCATCAAGCCGGAAGAAATCCAGCGCGCCCGCGCCCAATTGCGCGCGAGCATCCTGATGTCGTTGGAAAGCACCAGCTCGCGCTGCGAGCAGGTGGCCCGGCAGATGCTGGCCTATGGCCGTCCGGTTCCGGTCGCCGAGGTCATGGCCAAGGTCGAAGCCATCGACGAAGCCGCTGTCTTGAAGGCTGCCCGCCGCCTGTTCACCGGCCAGCCCACCTTCGCCGCCATCGGTCCGCTTGATAACGTCGAGGACTTCGATACCATCAAGTCACGGTTGATATAGGCGGCGGAGCTATCTCTTTTCCGTCATGGCCGGGCTTGTCCCGGCCATCCACGCTGTTCAACAGAAACGTCATTAATATCAACGGCGACCTGCGTCTCGGCGTGGATACGCGGGACAGCCCGCGCATGACGGTAGTGGCTTCTACCCCCGCGAAAACACTTCCCGCGCCCGATAGGCCAGACCGCTGGCCACCGAGATAAATTCGCCGCCGGCGCTGATGCGTTCGGGGCCGAAGCGGCGTTCGAAGATCGCCCGAACCGAGGGGACCAGCGATGATCCGCCGGTCATGAACACCCGGTCGACCTTGTCGGCCGAGACGCCGGTGGTTTCCAGCAAGCCTTCGACGCAGGTCTCGATGTCGGTGAGTTCCTCGCCAATCCAGCCCTCTAACTCGCTGCGGGTGATGGTGCGGCTGATGTCGATGGGGTCGTGGTCGAAACGGAACACCGTCTCATGGCCGTGCGACAGCTCCAATTTGGTCTGTTCGACGGCGCGGTACAGATGATACCCCAGATTATGCTCGATCAGGGTCAGCAGGTTGTCGAGTTGCTCCGGGTGACCGACATAACGATGCAACCCACGCAGCATGCGCAGGGTCTGCGGCGCGTTGAGGAAGCCGATATGGTGCCAACGCTCGAATTTGCCGTAAACCCAGGCCGGCATTGGCAAAATCTTGTGGTCGGCGCGGTAGCTGTCGTGTTTGCCGAAGAAATCGGCGATGCCGTATTGGACGATGCGGCGATCGAAGGCGTCACCGGCGATGCCGACGCCGCTGGTGCCCAGAATGGCGTCTTCCGGGCGGTTCAGCCGTGACCGTCCCGGCCCCAAACGGACCAGACAAAAGTCGCTGGTGCCGCCGCCGAAGTCGGCGACCAATACGGTTTCGTCATGATCCAAACTGCGTTCGTAGTAATAGGCGGCGGCAATCGGCTCATATTCGAAGACCACCTCGGGGATACCCGCCTTGGCGAAGGCCTGAAGCAGGCGCGAGGTGGCGAAATCATCCTCGATCTGGCCGTCTTCCGCCACAAATCGCACGGGCCGTCCCGCAACTACCTTCGTCACCGGACTCCCGCCATTGGCTTCCGCCGTCTGGCGCAGGCGCTCGACGACCAGGGCGATGAGGTCTTCCAGGCTATAGGTGGTGTTGAGAATCGAGGCGCTGGTGAATGAGCGGCTGGTCAAATAGGACTTGAACGACTGCAACAGCCGGCATTCCCCGTCGCCATGCAGATAGGCGTCGATGGCCTGCTGCCCGATATGGGGGATCAGGCGGCGCTGGCTGTCGCGGTGGGTTTGTTCGAAGGCCAGCATCGAGCGGCAGGTCTGCGAACTGCCCGACAACGAGGCAAACGACAGGATTTCTGCCGCACCGTCGGCCTTCACCACGCCGACCGCGCTGTTGGTTGTGCCAAAATCCATTCCCACGAACATGCTTGGCTGTCCTCATTTCACTGGCCATGGCGGGGCAACGTTCTACCCG
>DATGZW010000086.1:0-2922 GCA_035297005.1 Patescibacteria group bacterium | reverse complement strand
TATCGCGGTTGTCCAAGACACGCCCCCCAGCATCGCCTTTTCCGCCCCCCCCGACACCGATGCCGACGGCCGCTTGCGCCTATCGATCGAGGCGCATGACGATTACGGCGTGACCAAGGCCTGGGCGATGCTCCGCCGCGTCGACAGCCCCGACGCCGAGCCGCTGACGGTGCCGCTGCCCTTGGGTGGCGCTCACCCAACCGAGGTGCATCAATCCACCTGGGTCGATCTGACCGGTCATCCCTGGGCCGGCCTGGCGGTGACGCTGCAACCGGTGGCCGAGGACGGCGCCGGCCAGCAGGGCTTGGGCGAGACGGTGGCGCTGACCCTGCCCGAGCGCAAATTCACCCATCCGGTGGCCCGCGCCATCGTCGCGCTGCGCCGCAAACTGGCCGCCAATCCTGGCCTGCGCGAGGAAAGCATGGCCGGTCTGGCCGGCATCGCCTCGGACCTTGATAGCTATGGCGGCGACATCCAGGTCTTCCTGGCCCTGGCCAACGCGCGCGCGCGGCTGCTCTACGACCATACCCCGCAGGCTGTGCCCGGCGTGCTCGACCTGATGTGGCAAGCCGCTTTGCGTATCGAGGAAGGCGACCGCCCCGCCGCCGAACGGGCTTTGGAACAAGCCAACCGCGAACTTGAAGAGGCGCTGTCCAGCAATGCTTCGGAAGCCGAAGTCGAACGGCTGACCAACCAGCTTCAGATGGCCATGGCACAATATCTCGACGCCATGGCCCAGCAGATGGCCCGCCAGGGAGTCTCGCCACAGTCAGCCTCGCCCGACAGCCAAGTGGTTACGCCGGACGAATTGCAGGGCATGCTCGACCGCCTGCGTGATCTGTCGCGCACCGGTTCGCGCGAGGGGGCGCGACAGATGCTGTCCGAACTGCGCCAGATGCTCGACGGCCTGCGCTCCAGCCTGCAAGCCGGCCCATCGGCGCAGGACGCCCAACAGGCGCAGAAAACCGCCGAGGCCTTGCAGGCGCTGACCCACGATCAGCGCGCTTTGCTCGATAACACCTTCCGCCGCAATCAGCAGGCCGAAGAGCCGGGTTTGGAACCGCTAGCCAAAGCCGCGCCAACGGCCAAGAGTAAACCTGCCGCCAAGCCGTCGTACAGTGCCGCCGACCAACAACGGCAAAAGGCCGCCGACGACCAAGAGGGTTTGCGCAAGCGGCTGGACCAGATGATGGAGGAGTTCGGCGAAATGGGAATCGACATCCCCAACGCCCTGGGGCAGGCGGAACAGGCCATGCGCGACGCTGGCCAGTCCCTGCGCGACGATGCCTTGCAAGACGCCATCGACGCCCAAGGCGAGGCTGTCGCCCGCTTGCAGGAAGGCGCGCGCCAAGCCATGCAAAGCCTGTCCAAACGCATGGGCGGGGTGCCGGTGCTAGGCGGCAGCGGACGCGACCCGCTTGGCCGCCCCTTGCGCGGATCGGGCGCCGCCGAGGACGACAGCGTCAAAATCCCCACCCAGTCCGATACCCAGAAAGCCCGCGAAGTCCTGGACGAGTTGCGCAAACGCTCGGGCCAAGCCCAACGCCCCGCCGCCGAGAGGGACTACCTGCAACGGCTGTTGAAGCAGTTCTATTAAGGTTGCGGAGACTCTCCCTTACCCCGGTCCTCTCCCGCAGGCGGGAGAGGGGGATTTCAACCTACTGCCCCGACGCCCCCCCTGCCGGCTTGGCCGGGACGAAGCTGACCTCGAAGTTGCTGGCATTGGGGTTGGGCTGTTCCAGGGTGATGCGGAACCCCACCGTCCCATGCGGCTCCAGCGCCGTTTGCGGCGGGCTGATGATCTTTTCCTGCAAAGATTCCTTGGCGGCGTTGGTCAAAGCCAGACGCAGCAGCGGAATTTCGCGCGGTTGATCGGTGTTGTTGGCGATGACGCCGCGCACGATCAACACTTCGGTTTGATCCTGCACCAAGCGTTCGGCCTTGGTATTGCGGAAGGCCAGCCCCGCTCCGACCACCTTGTTGCGCAGACCGATCTGTTCATAATAATCGGCGGCATCCGGGTAGTCGTCGATCACGCGGTCTTGGAAGACATAGAGACCGACACCGGCGGCACACAGCAGGATGAGGACGAACAACAGCAGCAACAACGCCGCCCCTTTGCGGCGCCGCACCGGCTTGGGCGGCTTGGGGGCGATAAAGACGTCGGGAATGGCTTCGGGGGTCGAACTGCGCAGCAGATCGGCGATCTTGGCGAAGGGGTCTTCGTCGCCATTCAACTCGCCCGGCCGATCGCTTTCGCCCTCGCCCTCGGACTGCGAGGATGGGCCGAAACCGAACGAGGCGTTGTCGGAGCCCAAACCGAAGGAGTTGCCGCCGAAATCGCGGTCAAGCAGGGGCGATGGCTCGCGCGTCGAACGCGACGGCGGCATTTCAAGCGGGATCTCGTCCTCGGGTTCCTCTGGCGGGTGCTGATGCCATTTATGGCCGCAGCGCGCGCACCTCAGGGTCCGCCCTCGGGCACCGAGGGCAGTATCTGGAACCGAGAAATTGGTCTCGCAGCTGGGGCAGCTGATGATCATCGGCTGGCTGTTTCCGCTAAAACATTATTCTTTATAGGGCGCGTCCTGATACAACACAAGCGCGCGCTGGACGAGGCCGGATGACCATGTAATCCTGCGCCCGATCCGAGAGAGGTACAAGCGTGGCACGTCAACCGGCAGGCAGGGCCAATGTGGTTCAGTTCGACAATGTCGGGCTGCGTTATGGTCATGGGCCCGAAATTCTCCAAGACGTCAGCTTTGCCTTACCGGCAGGTTCATTCCATTTCCTTACAGGATCGTCGGGCGCCGGAAAATCCACGCTTTTGCGTCTGATGTATCTGGCGCAAAATCCCCAGCGCGGACGCGTCGTGCTGTTCGGCCGCGACGTCGCCCAGGCCCGGCGCTACGAATTGCCCGCCCT
>DATGZW010000085.1:0-6391 GCA_035297005.1 Patescibacteria group bacterium | reverse complement strand
CCAGTTTGCCGCATTGGTGAATTGTTCCAGGAATGCGCCGGTTTGTGTGCTCGGCACGCCGCCAAGACGAATGATTTGGTTTCTCAGACCGGCGCAATATCGCGCCTCGTCGTCGAAATGCCGCGCCAGCATCGAGGCGATATCGGCCGGCATGTCCAAAGCATCGGCGGAGCGCAGGGCCTTGGCGCCGGCCCGCTCGCACTCCAACAACAGGTTCAGGAAATCAATAAGGGGCGATTGGTGTGCGGGCTGCATGGTAGTCCCTGCGGTAACTGGCCTCGCCAAGCTAGGCTGTGATCGTCGCGATCACATTGTTCTGGTCGATGAAATAGGCGGTGGCGCCGCCGACGGCCTTGATGATCGCTTCGGCGCGGCTGGGGTCCACCACCGACAGGGTGGTCGATAAGGCGTCGGCCTTGGCGGCGGTCTCGGCGATCACGGTGACTCCGGCATGGAAATGGGCGCTGTGGCCGGTCTGCGGTATGAATAGGTGGTTGAAGCGTCCCAAGGCGTCGAAGACGGTGCCGTAGCCGCCGGAGGTATCGACGGCCTTATCGACGATGTCGATGGTGCGCAGCCAGCCTTCGGGGGATTTGGGATCGGCGATGCCGACCGTCCACGGCGTCCCGTCGGCATGCGGCCCCAGGGCGCGGATGGAGTCGAGATTGACCAGAACATGCGTCATTCCGCGCGACCGCAGCAAGTCGCTGACCTTGTCGGTGATATAGCCCTGGGCGATGCCGTTGAAGGTCAGCCCCATGTCGCGGCCTTGGAAGGCGATCCCGGTGGTGTCGAAGGCGACCTTGCGGAAATCGACGCGGTCACGGGCGGCGGCGATCAGCGATTCGGCGGGGCCGTTGGGGTCGGCATCGGGCTTGGCGAAATGCCCGGCATAGAGATCCCAAAGCGGCTGCACGGTGGGGTCGAATGCCCCCTGGCTGGCAAGGCTGACGCTTCGCGCCAGCCCCAGCACCTGCACCAGATCGAGCGGCGGGTTGTCCAGATGGCCGTCGCGGTTGAGGCGGCAGACCGCCGAATCCGTCTGGTACAGGCTGAAGATCGCCTCTAGCCGCGCGATTTCTGCGGTGCAGGCGGCCAGGAGCTGCTGCGCCTGGGCCTTGTCGGTGTGGTACAGAGAAATGCTGGCGGCCGCTCCTGCCGCCGTTCCCTTCCACTCGAACAACTGCGCCTCGTCTGCGCGCGCCGTGCGCAGCAGGCCGGGCAGCAGCGGCAGACCGGCGGCGGCGGCGAAGATGGTCAAGGCTCGGCGGCGGCTGACCCGGATCGGCATGATGGTGGTGCTCCCGTCTGGAAAATCTAGTGGGTCGTTCCCGGCGCCGCGCCCACCGGCGGGCCGCTCAGGATGTTGTCTTTGGGGATGTCGTCGAAACTGACCACGCGGCCGCCGCTATTGCGGGCAAAGTCCTCGGCGGCGCTTTTGTCGGAGAACGGGACTTCCTCCGGCAAGCCCATGCCGCCGGAGAGGTGGCTTTCGATAACGAAGAACGCCTTGCGGGCCTCAACCCAGCCGCCATCCTCGGCATGCGCCCAGGACGACGCTTTGGCCATGTCGCTGACATAGATGGCGCGGATGCCGTGCGGCTCTTCGGGCAGCAGGGTGAAGGCGATGGTGTCGCGGACTGAGGTGAACCAATAGGGCGTGGCTTGGGACTCTACCCAGATTTGCCCCTTCGGCCCCGGATGCTCGCCCAGCGTCATGCCGCAGAAATGCCCGACCGCCGCCGCGTCATAGGGGGCTGGCGGGGGGGTATCGGCGGGTTTGGTGCGGTCGCAGGCGGCCAACGCCAGCACGGCGATGACCAGGGCGGCCCGGACGTTCATAGCTGCCTCCGCGAGAAGATGGCGATGGTCAGACCCAAGGGCACGGCGATCCAGGCCAGCATCGCCGTCACCAGGGCGTTCAGCGGCACCTGGGCCAGGGTGGAAAGGCCAGTCATGCCGGAATATTTGCGCACTTCGGCGAAGCTGGTCAGATTGATCAGGCGGAATACGTCGGCGGGGTCGAGCATCAGGATCCAGCTGAAGACGGTGGGCGAGATGCCGCGTCCCTGGGTAGCGGCGAGTACGCCCAACAGCCCCATGTCGAACAGCAGCACCAGCACCAGCCAGACGCCGACGGCGATTCCGGCGGCGGTGGCGCGTTCGCGCACCAGGCTGCTGATGAGGTAGCCCAACGCCAGGAACGATGCGCCCAAACCGACCGAGGTAGCGATCAAGGTGAGGAACGCCCGCCATGGCTGGACGGTGTCTCCGGCAGAAACGGCGATGATGGCCACTCCGGCGGCGCCATAGCCGAGGATGGTGGCGGCGCCCAGCAACAGCGTGTGGCCAAGGAACTTGCCGGCCACCACTTCCCAGCGGCGCACCGGATAGGTCAGCAGCAACAGCATGGTGCCGCGTTCGACCTCGCCGACCAGGGCGTCATAGGACAGGATGATGGCGATCAGCGGCACCAGGAACACCGTCAGGCTGGCCAGGCTGACCACGGTGACGGCCAGCGGCGGCACGCCGACATGGCCGGTGGGGGCGCTGCCGAGGAAGGCCAGCGCCAGCGCCAGACCCGCCAGAACCACGGTGGCGGTGACGGCCCAGCGATTGCGCAGGCCGTCGTGCAGTTCCTTGGCGGCAATGGTGATGACGGCAGTCATGCGGCGGCGTCCTTGGCGTCGGATCCGGTGAAGGTGGCATAGATGGCGTCGAGGCCGGGCAGAACGACTTCCAGATCGGCGACGTCTTGGCCCAAGGCGGCGACGGCGCGCAGAATCGCCATCTTGTCCGGGGCGCGGCATTGCAAGAGCAGTTCGTTTTGACCTTGCGGCTGCGGCGACAGCGCGGCCAGGGCCGAGGCCACCACTGCTTGGCGTCCGCTGGCCGTGCGCAGGTGGATTTCAACCGGCAATCCGGCCTGAGCGCGCAACGCGTCCAGACTGCCGGCGGCGACCAGACGGCCATGGTTCATCACGGCGATACGGTCGGTGCGCTCTTCCAACTCGGTCAGCAAATGCGACGACAGCAGCACGGCGGTTCCGCCCGCCGCCAGATCGCGGATGATGTCATAGAAGGCTTGGCGCAAGGCGGGATCCAGGCCGGTGGTCGGCTCGTCGAGCAGCAGCAGTTTGGGGCCGCCGAGCAACGCCTGCGCCAAGCCCAGTCGCTGGCGCATGCCCTTGGAATAGGTGGAGACGCGGCGGTCGGCGGCATGGCTCAGGCCGACGCGCTCCAGCAGCGCCCGACATTCCGGTTCGGCCCGGTGCTTGAGGTTGGCATAGAAGCGCAAGGTTTCGCGGCCGGTCATGGCATCGTGAAAGGCGACGTTTTCCGGCAGGAAGCCGATGGTGCGATTGCCCGCCGCCGCCGCCCCGCCCAGCACGCGGACGGAGCCGGCGTCGGGCTGGATCAGCCCCAGCATCAGTTTCATCAAGGTGGTCTTGCCGGCCCCGTTATGGCCGAGCAGGGCCAGACGTTCGCCCGCTTCCAGGGACAGCGTAACCCCGCTCACCGCCCAGTGGCGGCCATAGCGCTTGCCGATGGCGGACAGTTCGACGGTGCTCATTGTGTGGCCTCCTGCGGCGGCGCGGCGGGGCGCGGGGGAGGGCGCATCAATGGCGCCGAGTCAATCAGACCGCCGGGGGTGACCGCCGGGAACTCGGCCTGCGCCCAGCGCACCACCTGCACCGCCGGGCTGTTGAGCAGCATCTTGGCCAAGGGCACCGCCCAGACGATGCGATCGACAATGTCGTTGGGACGATAGGGCATGTCGGCGATGTCGCCGCCGTTCAAGGCGAAGGCGGCGTTGTCGCTCCAGTAATTGCCTCGGCCGTTGGTCGCCCAATCAAGCGAGCGCGTGCCGACATACATCACCTGGGTCTGGTTGTTGACGAAGGCGTTGTCGCTGAAGCTGTTGCGCTCGGAACCGGCGGTGAAATGAACGCCGATCGGGCAGCCCTCGAACCAGTTGCCGGTCAGGATATTGTCGTTGGCGTTGTAGATGAACACGCATTCGGTGCCGCCGTTCGAGATGTCGTTGCCCTCGATGCGCGCGTCGTTGGCGAAGTTCAACAGCAAGCCATGGTCGCGGTCGCCGCGCGAAACGTTGTTGGCGATAACCAATTGACGCGAAAACATGATGACGAATCCCGCATCGTTATCTTCCGACAAGTTGCGGCTCACGGTGCCGCCATCAGTCCACATGTAGTGAACGGCATAGCGCAGCTGGTGAAAGCGGTTGCCGGAAAACACGTTGTCATGGCTCGACGTGCTGCGGATGCCGTCGCGGCCAAAGCGGATGTCGTTGTCCTCGGCGCGCGAGCCGGTGGCGTTCCACACCGAGATTCCGTCGCCGCGATCATTGACGCGTAGCTCTTGTAGGCCGCGCACGATGTTGTGGCGGGCCACGGCGGCGGTGGCGCCGCGCAGGCTGATGCCGAACAGATTGTCTTCCAGCCGGTTGCCTTCGATCAGCGCGCGGTCGCCGCCCTTGTCGGCGAAGATGCCGCTGTCGATGTCTTCCTGGCGGATGCCCGAATGACGCACCGTTAGTCCGCGCACCGTCGCATCGGCGGCGATGATGCGAATGACCGTGCCCTTGCCGGCGCCATCGACGATGGAGCCGGGTGAGCCCTCGATAGTGATGGCTTTGTCGATGATCACCCCGCCGGTGTAAAGGCCGGGCTTCAAGACCAGCACGTCGCCGGGATGGGCGGCGGCGACCGCGCGGGCGAGGGTACCCTCGCCCGGCGGCACCGTCTTGCGTTCGGCGGCGGCAAGCGGAAGGGCGCAGACGATCCACATCGCCGCCGCCAATCCAAGCATGCCGCCGCCATATCGCATCGGTCAGGCCTTCTGGGGTTCGACCAGAAGCCGCCCGCGCATTTCCATGTGCAGGGCGTGACAGAACCAAGTGCAATAGTACCAATACACGCCAGCGCGGTCGGCGGTGAAGGTCACCGACGCGGTCATCTGCGGGCTAATCTCCATGCAGATGCCATAGGTGGAGATGATAAGGCCGTGGGTGACGTTTTCCGTTTCGTCGATATTGGTGACGAAGATGGTGACTTCGTCGCCCTGTTTGACATTGATCTTGTCCAGGCCCCAGGTCGGGGCCTGCGAGGTCATGTAGGCGCGCACCTTCTTGCCGTCGCGGATGACCTTGCAATCCTTTTCCAGGACCACGCCATCCTTTTTGGCCCATTGGCGGGCTTCTTCCCACATCGGATCGTTGCGATCCCACAGCCCGCGCGGCTTGATGATGTCGGCCCGTACGATGCTCACGTCATGAGGTTCGGCGAACGAGGCGCCGTCATGCACCAGCGTCATCTTGCCGTCGCCGATATAGATCAACTGGTCGTTGTTGGGCTTCAGCGGGCCGACATTGAGGAAGCGGTCCTTGGAGAACTTGTTGAGGCTCATCAGCCACTTGCCATCGGCCTCCTTGGTCTCGCCCATGGAGGTGTGGTTGTGGCCCGGCTGGTAGTGGACATCGAGCTTTTGGATGATCGGATCGACCTTCTCACCCTTGAAGGCGCGCTTGGCCTTGTCGATGTTCCACATCACCACCTGACTATCGATGAACAGGGTGGTGAAGGCGTTGCCCTTACCGTCATAGGCGGTGTGCAGCGGGCCAAGACCCAACTGCGGCTCGGCGACAATGCAGCTACGCGGGTCGGCGTCGCTCTCGAACAGCGGATCGATCAGGCGCACGTCCATGACCGAGACGGTGGGCGACAGCTTGCCGTTGATCGAGACATGGATGCCGTCGGGAGCTGTGTTGATGCCGTGCGGGTTGTTGGCGATCGGCACATAGCGGGTATAGGGCGAGCCGTGGCGGCCATCCAGCACCGGAACACCGTTCATCACGGTGCCCTTGCCGGCCTTCACCGCGTCTTCGATGCGCTTGATGTTGAAGATGGTGACCCAGTCGCGTTCCGCCGCCATCATATCGGCGCCGGTCGTCCCCATTTCCGAGTTGTAGCAGGTTGAATAGGCGTATTTGCCCTGGTAGTCGCAATCGACATTGTCGAGATTGCCATCGACGATGATTTGCCAAGCGACCTTCATGGTGTCGCCGTCGATCGCGGTGAAGATGGAGCGGTAGGCTTTGACGTTCTCCAGGTCGCGGCCGTCATTGGGAACCGGGGCCTCGTGCTCGCCGTTGCAGAACAGATAGCCGGTGCGCGGATATTTCTGCGGACGCATGCCGTGGACGTCGTGGGCGTTGGGAACCTCGACGATCTTGTCGCACTTCATCACGTCTGTGCGGATACGGGCGACGCGGGTATTGGCCTTGTCGTTGATGAAGATGAAGCGACCGTCATAGGTGCCGTTGGTTAACGACACATGCGGGTGGTGAGCGTCGCCGTTCTGATAGGTG
>DATGZW010000084.1:0-6221 GCA_035297005.1 Patescibacteria group bacterium | reverse complement strand
TCCCCTGCATCACCAACGACTGTCCCTGGCAGCCCTATTTCTTCGGTCGCGGCGGGCGTCCGGCTACCGGTTTCGACTGGACCTACCACTTCTTTTGGGGGTTGGAGGATGTCATCGGCACCTATACCGACCTGTGGGATTTGGTGCCCACCAACAAGGTGGTCGGCGCTCTGTGGCCGAACGATTCCGATGGCAATGCCTGGGGCGATGCCGAGAAGGGTTTCCCGCCGGTCTTGAAGGCCAAGGGCTATCAACTGGTCGATCCTGGTCGCTTCCACAATTTCTCCGACGATTTCACCGCGCAGATCAACGCTTTCAAGGCGGCTAAGGTTGAGATCGTTACCGGCGTGGTGGTTCCTCCCGATTTCACCACCTTCTGGACCCAGGCCGCCCAGCAGGGTTTCCACCCCAAGGTGGTGACTGTCGGCAAAGCCCTGGAGTTTCCCGGCCCGGTGGCTGCGTTGGGCGGACGCGCCGAAAACACCTCGGTCGAGGTGTGGTGGTCGCCCAATCACCCGTTCCAATCCAGCCTCACCGGCCAAAGCTCGAAGGCTTTGGCGGACGCCTACACCGCCTCCACCGGCCGGCCCTGGGCCATGCCGTTGGCCTTCCGCCACGCTTTGTTCGAGGTCGCCATCGACGTCCTGCGCCGGACCAAGACCATCGAGCACAAGGCGATCCGCGACGCCATCGCCCAGACCGAGATCAACACCATCGTCGGCCCGGTCAATTGGAAAACCGGCCCGGTCAAGAACGTGTCGAAGACGCCTCTGGTCGGCGGCCAATGGCAGCGCACCGCATCGGGCTTGGATCTGGTCGTCACCAGCAACAAGCAGGCGCCGCACATCCCGGTCGGCGGGACCATGCGGCCTCTGGCCTAAGATCGGGGACAACCATGCCTCTGCTCCAGATCAGGGGGCTGCGCAAGAGCTATGGCGCTCTTGTCGTGGCCGACGACATCGAACTTGATATCGCCGAAGGCGAAGCCGTGGGCATTATCGGTCCCAACGGGGCCGGAAAGAGCACGCTGTTCAATTTGATCGCGGGTGAAGTGACCGCGACGGGCGGCACCATCGTCTTTGCCGGACGCGATATCACCCGTCTCTCGCAACCGGCGCGGACGCGCCTCGGCTTGGCCCGGTCGTATCAGATCCCCCGGCCGTTCGTCGACATGTCGGTCTACGAGAACGTGCTGGTCGGCGCCTTGTTCGGCAGTGCGGGCCGGGTGGAGAACCCGGCTATCCATTGCGCGCAGGTAATCGCGGCGACTGGATTGATGCCACTGGCGAACCGGCTTGCCGGCTCGCTCACCCTGCTGGAGCGGAAGCGCCTCGAACTGGCCCGCGCCCTGGCCTGCAAGCCTCGTCTGCTGATGCTTGATGAGATCGCCGGCGGGTTGACCGAAACCGAGGCCCTTGATCTGGTGGAAACCATCCGGTCCATCCATGCCAAAGGCACGACGATTCTGTGGATCGAGCACGTTCTGCACGCGCTCGTCTCCGTGGTGTCGCGGCTTGTGGTCCTCAGTTCGGGCCGCAAGCTCGGCGAGGGCGAACCTCACGCCGTGCTGGAAAGCCCGGAAGTGCGCGAAGCCTATCTGGGCATCGAGGAGGCGGTGGCATGACGTTGCTCAGCACCCACGGACTGACCGCCCATTACGGCGACTTCCAAGCCCTGTTCGGCATTGACTTCGCCATCGCCGCCGGCGAGGCGGTGGCCCTGATTGGGGCCAACGGCGCCGGCAAATCCACCCTGCTGCGGGCACTCTGCGGCCAACTCGCCGTCAACAAGGACCATGTCGTTTTTGACGGCGCGGCTATCGGCGGCCTGTCAGCCGACAAGATCGTCCAACGCGGCTTGGCCCTGGTGCCGGAAGGGCGGCGCCTGTTTCCGTCGCTCAACGTCGAGGAAAACCTGCGGCTTGGCGCTTATGCAAAACGACCGGGGCCATGGAACATCGACCGGGTGTTCAGCCTGTTTCCCGTTCTCAAAGACCGGCGACGGGTGCCGGCGACGGCGCTCTCGGGCGGACAGCAACAGATGGTGGCGATCGGCCGCGCGCTGATGAGCAATCCACGGCTGCTGCTGTGCGACGAGATCAGCCTCGGCCTGGCCCCGGTGGTGGTCAAGGACGTCTATGCGGCCCTGCCGGCGGTAAGGGCCGAGGGTACGGCTGTCGTGGTCGTCGAACAAGACATCGGTCAGGCCATCCGCTTCGCCGAACGCTTCTATTGCCTGTGCGAAGGCCGGGTCGTGCTGTCGGGACGCTCCGACACGGTGAACCGCGACGCCATTCGCCAAGCCTATTTTGGATTGTAAGCCATGGATTGGATCAACGTCCTTGTTCAGGGAGCGCTGGCGGGTGCCCTTTATGCCCTGTTTGCCGCTGGCTTATCCCTGGTTTTCGGCGTCATGCGCCTCGTCAATCTGGCCCATGGCGACCTCATCGTTTTAGCGGCCTATCTTGCCTTCACCCTGGTCAGCGGGTTGGGACTGCATCCGTTGCTGACCATGATCGCTGTGGTGCCGCTGATGGCCCTGCTCGGTTACGCCCTTCAGCGCGGTCTGCTCAATCGCACGCTTGGGCAAGGTATCCTGCCGCCGCTGCTGGTCACCTTCGGCCTCTCCATCATCCTTCAGAACGGCATGATGGAAGTGTTCAGCGCCAATACCCGACGCTTGCAGGTGGGCACGCTTGAAGTTTCCAGCCTTCAGATTTTGCCCGGTCTGTCGGTGGGTTGGTATCCTTTGTTGGTATTGGCCGTGGCGGTGGTGCTCATCGGCCTGCTGCAAGCCCTGCTCTATCGCACGCGTTTGGGCGCGGCGCTGCGCGCCACCTCGGACGACATCGAGACCGTGCGCCTGATGGGCATCGACAGCCGCCACCTGTTCGCGGTCGCCACGGGTCTGGCCTTGGCCATCGCCGGCATCGCCGGCGTGCTGATGGCGGCCAAGACCAATTTCGACCCCATGGCCGGACCAAGCCGCCTGATCTACGCCTATGAGGCGGTGATTATCGGCGGGATGGGCAGCCTATGGGGCACTCTGGCTGGCGGCATGGTGGTTGGCATCGCCCAGGCGGTCGGCGGCGCCTTCGATCCGGGATGGCAGCTTCTGGCCGGACATCTGGCCTTTCTTCTGGTCCTCGTGGCCGCTCCGCGCGGCCTGTTCCCTCGTGCGGTGAACTGACATGAGCAACACAAACCTTCCCGCCGCCAGCCTTGCCGCGGCAATTCGCGCCCTGCCTTCGGTGACGGCAATGCGCATCGCCTTCGTCGTCGCGGTCTTCCTGTTCTTCGCCTCGGCGCCGCTGTGGAGCGACCGCTCCGTTCTGCATCTGGCCATCGAAATGGCCACCATCCTGGCGCTGGCCATGCTGTGGAACCTGCTGGCCGGCTATGCCGGGTTGGTGTCCATGGGCCAACAGGCCTTCGTCGGCCTGGGCGGTTACGTGATGTTCGCCTTTGTCCAAGAAACCGGCTTGTCGCCGCTGCTGGGCGTGCCGCTGTCGGGATTGGTCGCGGCCTTGGTGGCGATCCCCACGGCGCTGCTGTTGTTTCGCCTGCGCGGACCCTATTTCGCCGTCGGCAGTTGGGTGGTGGCCGAGGTTTACCGCCTGCTATCCTCGCAGGTGACCCTGTTGGGCGGTGGCTCGGGTATCAGTCTGCCGTTGTCGGCGGTGCGCGCCATCGCCCCCGACAAGGACGTGCGCGACATCGTCATCTACTACATCGCCATGGGCGTGGTCTGCGGCACCTGGTTGATGACCTGGACATTGCTGCGCTCACGCTTCGGTCTGGCCCTTACCGCCATCCGCGACAGCGAAAGCGCCGCCGCCAGCCTGGGCGTCGATACCAAGCAGGTGAAACTGACGGTCTATATCGCCACCGCCTTCGCCACCGGCATCGTCGGTTCGCTCATCTTCCTCGGCAAGCTGCGCATCTCTCCGGATGCGGCGTTCAGTATCCAGGACTGGACCGCCGATATCATCTTCTCGGTGGTCATCGGCGGCATCGGCACCGTCGAGGGACCGTTCTTCGGCACGGCGGTATATTTCCTGCTGCGTTGGGCATTCTCGGACTTCGGCAGTTGGTACCTGATTGGCCTGGGAGCCACCGCCATCGGCTTCATGCTGCTGGCCCCCAACGGCCTTTGGGGGCTTCTGTCGAAACACATGCGGCTCAGTCTCTTCCCCATCCGCCGCCTGCTGGACTCCGTCCATCGCGTCCATGACCCGCTCTAGATGGCCTGGAAACGCCCCATGCCCAAGATTGGCATTACCACACGCATAACAGCCGGATTTGTATTCGTCATCCTGCTGTTGCTGGTCGTCGGCGCCGTAGGCTATCTGGCGACACGGGATTTCGATCAGGCATTGGAGACGTATTCAGCCACCGCCCGCGCCTCCATCGACCTCCAGGGGATCAATGCCGTCCTCGCGGAGGCGCGGCGGACGGTTCAGACCTTCACCGAAACCGGAGAGGAAACGTCGCTTGTTTCCGCCCGAAACACGCTGCTCTCACTCAAGCAACGGATCGAAATCCAACAGGATCGTAACCGGGACGACGACCAGAAGAATCTCATAAACCAGATTGCCGGCCAGTTGGCATCCTATTCAAGCAGCCTTGAGCAGCTAGCGGATCTGCGCCACCAACGGGATGATCTGGTCCTCAGCAAGCTGGCCCCGCTGGAACAGAACATTCAGGAGTTGCTTGATGGTGGCGTGGCCGATAACGAGTCCGCTCCCCTTGCCAAAATAAGAATGGCCTTCCTTCAAGCTCACTACTGGGAGGCACAGTATCTGGCGTCGGCGAAGCCTGAGATGCTCGACAAGGCGGATGAGCGCCTTGGCCAGGCGGTTCTCCTGCTGGGCAGCACCGCGAAGACACCGGGCACGGCTGAGATTGGCCCTGCGCTGATACGGCAACGCGAATTCCTCGCTCAGCTTGGCGATACGAATTCCGCTCTCCAGAAGATCGCGCGCAACATGGTGGGCCGGGGCGCCGTTTTCGCCGGGTTGGTTGGCAAAACCAACGATCTTCAGGGTCTGGACCTGGATGCCGTGGTCGCCCGCACCGCTCAATCGAACGGCCATGCCCGCATCTTCGTCGCCTTGATTTCGCTGATCGCCGTGGTGGCCGGGATGGTCGTCGCTGTCGTCATCAGCCGCGGTATCGTGCGGCCGATCTTCGCCATGACGCGCATCATGAGCCGCCTCGCCCAAGGTGACGCCGATGTCGAGGTTCCCTTCCTCGACAAGCGGGACGAGGTCGGGGAAATGGCGAGAGCCGTCCAGGTGTTCAAGGATAACCGGCATCACACCGACCAGCTTGAAGCGGCGCAAAAAGCGGATATGGCGCTGAAGGAGCAGCGCCGGATGGTATTGGAGCAACAAACCGCCCGCTTCGAAGCCATCGTCATCACCACCTTGGATGCTGTCGCCTCCGCGCTGGAACATATGTCGGTCACCGCCCAGACCATGTCAGCCACCGCCGAGGACGCCCACCAGAGGTCAAACAATGCCTATGGAACAGCCGAGGAGGCCGCGCAAAACGTCAACACCGTCGCCGCGGCGGCAGAGCAACTGGCCGCCTCGATCCAGGAAATCTCTCGTCAGGTTGCGGCATCCAGCGCCATCGCCAGCGCCGCCGTCGATGAGGCGCAACAGACCAGCGATCAAATCCAGGGATTAGGGGAAGCCAGCGAACGGATTGGAGAGGTGGTGGCGCTGATTACCAGCATTGCCTCTCAAACCAACCTGCTGGCCTTGAACGCCACCATCGAAGCGGCTCGCGCCGGAGACGCCGGCAAAGGCTTCGCCGTGGTGGCCGAGGAGGTTAAAGGGCTGGCCAACCAGACCAGCCGGGCCACCCAGGAAATCACCGCCCATATCGCCATGGTGCAGGAACGCACATCGGCCGCCATTCGCGCCATCAGCGGCATTGGCAGGACCATCGGCCAGATCGATCAAATCGCCGCCTCGATCGCCGCCGAAGTGATCCAACAGGGGGCGGCGACGCAGCAAATCGCCCGCAATGTCCAATTGGCGGCCAGTGGAACGTCGGCGGTCACACGGAATATCCTGGGAGTGGCGGAAACCGCCCGATCGAGCGAAAGCACCGCCTCCGACGTCTTGGCAAGCTCTAAGCATCTGTTGGAGCAATCCGGCCAGTTGAGGAACACCGTCGAGGACTTTCTCCGTGGCATCAACGGTGACGACG